>NZ_JBSSAB010000025.1:0-49888 GCF_054058195.1 Thermostichus sp. OS-CIW-29 | reverse complement strand
CTCCGTCCCGCTAACGCGAATGGAAACAAACAGAATGCTATCGCTGCATAGTTGAACAGTGATGTTCAGCAGTGTTCAGCGTAAATGTATCAGGAAGTGGGTCATGCCGTTTGTGATTGCCCCGACCGACGTGGGCGTGCTGGTGCTGGGGGCGAGCCTGTTGCTTTTGGCCGGGGGTTGGGCCTGGTGGCTGCGGCGGCAGAAGCGTGCTGCTTCCCCAGAATCGACAACCGTTTCGCCCGTCCCGGCGGTTGACCCATCGGCTCTTTCGGCGGAACAAGCGGCTCAACTACAGCCCTTCGAGCAGGCGGTGGGAGATCAGCCGCAGGATCCCATTGCCTGGTACAACCGCGCCACCACCCTCGACCACCTGGGGCAAGCCCAAGCTGCCCTGGCCAGCTACGACCGCGCCCTGGAGCTGAAGCCGGACTTCCCCGAAGCCTGGAACAACCGTGGTTCTCTGCTGGACGATCTCGGTCGCCATCAAGAAGCTCTGGCCAGCTATGAGCGGGCTCTGCGGCTGAAACCGGATTTTTTTGAGGCCCGCTTTAACCAGGCCAACACGCTGCGGCAATTGGGCCGCTACGAAGAAGCCCTACGTGCCTACGAACGGGCCCTTGCCCTCAGTCCCGACAGCCCGGAAACGTGGTACCTGCACGGGCTAACCTTAGCCTCTCTGGGACGGTGGCAGGGATCCCTAATCAGCTACGAGAAAGCCCTCGCCATCAACCCCGTCAATGCCCGAGTTTGGCAGAGTCGGGGCCTGGCTCTGTTTCACCTAGAGCGCTACGTCGATGCTCTGGCCAGCTACGAACGAGCCCTGCAACTGGGCTCCGAATCGGCCTCTCTCTGGGCCGGCCATGCCCTTGCCCACCACCGCCTCGGCAACCCGATGGAGGCCCTCAACAGCTATGACCGTGCCCTGGCGCAGGATCCCAAACGCCCTCAGATCTGGGTGCAGCGCGGCCTGGTGCTGATGGACTTGAACCTCTACGAGCTGGCCATCCAGAGTTTTGATCGGGCCCTGCAGATGGATCCCAGCAATGCCGAGGCTCACTACGCCAAAGCCTGCTGCTACGCCTGGGAAGGCCAAGTGCCTCAGGCCCTACAAGCTTTGGAGCAAGCCCTACGCCTGGAGCCGGAACGCTACCGCCCCTTGCTCTCCTCTGAGCCCTATTTCGACCTCATTCGCGAGGAGCCGAGTTTTGCATCCTTTTTGGCAGCCCTTGCCGGCACGGATCCCCCCAAGAACCCCCCGCCGCTGTCACGAACAGCCTCTTGACGTTCTCACCTCCCAGAAGGAGAGGAGAGGCTGGAATGCACAGGCTGTTTCACCGCCAACCTGACCCAATCACCAATAACCACGAGAGCACGCCAACAACAGAAATCCGGCAATTTCGTTGGGTCTTACGGGAAAATTGCGCTCTTTTGCCGATGAAACCCGCCGATTTTCCGTGGAGATGCTGTTGCTTGGGTCAAGAAACCTGGTCAAACTAAGAACGTTCCAGCTCTTGGCAAATCTCAACAGTGTCCGGTTGTGCTTCTAACGCCATCCCTGTAGCCCTGTAGCACCTGCTTGCGCAGGGTCTGGCTGGGCAAAAGCGTCTCTTGACTGGATGGGTGTTGGTTATGGGTGGGATCCTCAACCTTTGAATGGTTTTCGAGTTCCTTGAGTGCTTGTTCTACAGTTATTTTCGGCAAATCGGTAAAGTGGTTGTCTATGATAACGGCCCCTCGCCTGACCTCTCCCAAGAACTCCGTCTCCCTCGGCGGCCCCCCCTCCATTGCCTTTGGCCAAGACCGGATTCCCAGCCGCATGTGGATCTATGGCATCTAGTGAGGATGTTAAAGCCCGAACTGCCGAACTGTTGCGGCTGTACCACCAGAATCGCGATCCAGCCCTGCGCAACCGGCTGGTGGAAATGAACTTGGGCTTGGTGCGCAAAGAGGCCCACCACTGGCGCAACCAATGCAATGAGGGGTACGACGACCTGGTGCAAGTTGGCTGTTTGGGTTTGATTCAAGCTATCGAACGCTTTGACATCAGCCGAGGCCTGGCTTTTAGCTCCTTTGCCCTGCCCTACATTCGCGGAGAAATTCAACACTACCTGCGGGACAAAAGCCCCACCATGCGGATCCCACGCCGCTGGACGACCCTGCAAAGACAAGCCAAGAAGGTGATTGCCCGTCTGCGGCAAGAGTTGGGCCGTTCTCCCTCTGAGGCCGAGGTGAGGGAAGCCCTGCAACTGACGGAGCAGGAATGGCGAGAGCTGGAGCTGGCCCAACAAAACAGCCTTTTGCTCAGCCTGGATGCTCCGATTCAAACTGAGGAAGACAGTGTTGCTCTGGGGGAGGTCGT
This sequence comes from Thermostichus sp. OS-CIW-29, assembly GCF_054058195.1. Taxonomy (NCBI): domain Bacteria; kingdom Bacillati; phylum Cyanobacteriota; class Cyanophyceae; order Thermostichales; family Thermostichaceae; genus Thermostichus; species Thermostichus sp. OS-CIW-29. The sequence continues at coordinate 47,529 of NZ_JBSSAB010000025.1, read as the reverse complement.
TCCGGATCAGCGCTACCGCAGTTTTCAACTGGCTGAAGAAGATCGTATTCGCCTACAACATGCCTTGGCTCAGCTGGAGGAACGTACCCGCAAGATTTTGGAATTTGTCTTCTTCTATGACCTCACGCAAAAAGAAACGGCAGAGCGGCTGGGGATCAGTGCCGTTACCGTTTCCCGCCAAGTCAAAAAGGGGCTGGAACGCCTGGCTAAGTTGTTGAATCAAGATATTTTTTGAGATACAGCCCGTTACAAATTAAGGGATATAAAAGGGTATAAAAATCGTGTTTCCGAGGCTTGACCCCAGTGAGGTTTAGAACAAGCAGGTTCATAGTCATTCCAGACTCGATTGAGATACTCCCGCCGCTGCCCAGACGCTCCGCGCCGCTTCCCCCAGCCCCTCCAGAGGGAGAGGGGAGTTAGAGAGCAACGGAACGGAGATGTTTCATTCCTGTTGAAAATGACCATACAGGTGTATCCCATAACCCCTTAGTAGACTGTACTTGAGCCGACGCAATTGGCGGTGACTTTCCACCCAGTAGAACGGCAGGGGCTCTGTACTGCGACAGGTTGATAGACTGATGGGAAATTGATGAGAATATTTGATGAACAGAGAAAACCGCTCTTCTCGGAATCAACCCTTGGTGCCCCGCGGTTTCAAACTAAGCTGGGTCAGAACTCGGTGGGCAGGGATCCCTTCTTCCAATGCCAGCCCAACCTGCAAAGTCCAGAGGGAATCCGCTTGGCCCCCTATGTGCGCACCTTGCCCTTGGTTGTGGATGCCATGCTGGATTTGGCCCAGGTGGGGAGCGAGGATACTCTCTACGACTTGGGCTGTGGGGATGGCCGCATTCTCATCCGGGCGGCACAGCGCTTTGGCACGCGGGGCGTGGGGGTGGATATCGACCCGGAGCGCATCCTGGAAGCCCAACAGCGGGCCCAAGAAGCCCAAGTTCAGGATCGAGTTACTTTTCTGATACATTTACGCTGAACACTGCTGAACATCACTGTTCAACTATGCAGCGATAGCATTCTGTTTGTTTCCATTCGCGTTAGCGGGACGGAGTCCAAACAGAATGGCGGTATCCCGCAAAGCTTTGAGTAGAATACCCAAAGCGCAGTTTCCGTGTCGTCTTACCACCAATTTTCTGCTTTGCTTTGGCTACCATGTTGGCAGACTCGAAAGTAAACAGAAAGATCAACTGGTAGTAATCCGTACTGAACATATTATACATTATTTTCAGTATAGTTGAGCTTATTATTGACTAGAGTCATGCTCCAGCAGGATCTGCTCACTCTGGACTTAACCCCGGCGACGGTGGTGAGTTGTTATTTGCTGCCCAGCTCCCACCTGCTGATCCGAGACAAGTTGCGCTCCCAGCTTCGGCCCGGCGCTCGTCTGGTCACCCACTCCTTCGACATGGGAGATTGGCTCCCCACCGCCACCACCACTGTATCGGATGTTATCAACACCTACACCATCTATCTCTGGCGAATCTAACCCTGGGGATCCCAGGCCGTCGCTTCCTCAAAAGCAGCAGAGGGCTGGTGCAGCACAATCCGGTTGCCATCGGGATCCCGGAAATCCACCTCCTGTCCATGAAAGGCTTGCCGCAGGGGGGAAATGGAGAGCTGATAAGCTCCCGCCAACCCTTCCAGTGTTGTCAGGGATCCCTGTAAATCTTGCACCTGCAGGCAGAGGCTCACCGCTGCGGCTTGGGCACCACCATCGAGATGATGGCTGCGATAGAGGCCCAGCCGCAACCCTGGCAGACGAAACTCTACGTACACCGGATCCCCCTCTGTCGGGAGCTGGACTTGGGGAGAGATCCCCAAGAGATCCCGATAGAAGCGTTGTAGACGAGGCAAGTCCAGGGTAGCCACGCTAACCAAGGCACCAGAGAGCTGCATCGCAACCGCCAAAAGACCGGGTTGGTCTATCTTAGCTAAACTGCCGAGAAGCCCCGCGCTGTACCCGCAGGGTGAGCGTCGGGAGGATGTCACTCAGCTCCAACACCACGCGAGTCTGGGTGGCGATGTCGGATCCACCGTCTTGCCCTCCGGATCCAGGGCCAATGTGCCCGAGATGTAGAGGGTATTTTGCCCACCTTCACGCCGGGAGAATAGGGGGCGATGGCCGGATAGCCGGCTGGAGCAATGGCAACCTTAGGCACGAGGGATCCCGAATCACAACAGGATTGCACCTTAGCGGCGAATTCGATCTTCCACAGCTGGCTGGGATACAGCTACAGCCGGTTTCTCTGGAGCAGATTCCCACTCTTCGGGGGAGATTCTCTAGCAGAACTAGACTATAGTAGGTACCAAAGCTTGCTGCTTCTTCCCAAGTCAAGACTGGAGCGACTTACCGTGGGGTTCTTCAGCCGATTTTCCCGTGATATGGGCATTGATTTGGGCACTGCCAACACGCTGGTCTACGTGGCCGGGCGAGGCATTGTCCTGCAAGAGCCCTCTGTGGTCGCCATCGACCAAAACACCAAGCAACCCCTGGCTGTGGGGGAAGATGCCAAAAAAATGTTGGGCCGTACCCCCGGCAACATTGTAGCGGTGCGTCCTCTGCGAGATGGGGTGATTGCCGATTTCGACACGGCGGAGATGATGCTAAAACACTTCATCCACCGCGTACACGAGGGCCGGTACCTGATTGCTCCCCGCATTGTGATTGGGATCCCCAGCGGTGTGACTGGGGTGGAGCGACGGGCGGTGATGGAAGCCGCTCTCCAAGCTGGGTCGCGGGAGGTGTATTTGGTGGATGAGCCGGTGGCAGCAGCAATCGGGGCCGGGCTGCCGGTGCAAGAGCCCACTGGGAACATGATCATCGACATTGGCGGCGGCACCACTGAGGTAGCCGTCCTCAGTTTGCAGGGGATCGTGCTGAGCGAGTCGGTGCGGGTAGCGGGAGATGAGCTGAGCGAGGCCATCGTCCAGTACATGAAAAAGGTTCACAACCTCACCATCGGGGAGCGCACCGCTGAAGAGATCAAGATTCGGATTGGCTCCGCCTACCCAATTCAAGAGGAACTGACCATGGAAGTGCGCGGGTTACACCTGCTCTCGGGTTTACCCCGTACCGTCACGGTGAAGAGCACCGAAATTCGCGAGAGCATGGCCGAGCCCCTCTCGGTGATTGTGGAAGCCATTAAGCGCACCCTGGAGCGCACTCCACCGGAATTGGCTGCCGACATCATCGACCGCGGCATCATGCTGGCCGGGGGAGGAGCCTTGCTCAAGGGTCTAGATGCCCTGATCAGCCATGAAACCGGGATCTTGGTTCACATTGCCCCGGATCCCCTCAGTTGTGTGGTGCTGGGTACAGGGCGAGTTCTGGAGGATTTCAAAACCTTGGGTCGAGTGTTGAGCGGCAGCTTCAAGGGCTAGAGGAGTTTCTTCCCATCCCTGATCTAAGGTGTGAGTCGAGTGGGTCGGAGAGGTATTGCTTGAATCGGCTACGCCAATGGTGGAGGCGCTACGGCTTGGGGTTGCTCCTGTCTGCTTTGGCGATGGGGGTAGTGCTGGGCTTGCGCCAAACCCAGGGATCCCTGTTGGTGGAGCTGTACAGTTGGATCACCGCCCCGGCCCGTCCACCTGTGGATCCCGCCGCGGTGCTCAGCCAGGCCGCTAACCGTGAGCTGCAAGCCCTGGTAGCCGAGTTGCAGTACCAAAACCGCGAGCTGAAGCGACTGCTGCAATTTACCGAGCAAATGCCCCAAGCGGGGATCCCAGCAGCCGTGGTGGGTCGCAGCGCCGATCACTGGTGGCAACAGCTCACCCTCAGCCGCGGCAGCCGGCATGGAGTCAGGGTGGGAGATGTAGTCATGGCGCCGGGAGGGTTGATCGGGCGAGTCGAGTCGGTCACGCCCAACACCAGCCGAGTGCTCCTGATCAGCGATCCCACCAGCCGTGTCGGGGTAATGCTGAGTCGCAGCCGACACATGGGCATCCTGAGGGGTACGGGCACCCAGAGTGCCATTTTGGATTTTTTCGACAAGGCCCCCAAAGTAGAGGTGGGGGATGTGGTGGTGACCTCGGGCCTGAGCAGCTTTTACCCAGCCGGGGTTGTGGTGGGAACGGTTCGAGCGGTCAACTTGGATGCCAGCCCTGCCCCTCAAGCCACTGTCGAACTGTCGGCGCCGCTGGGTCTCTTGGAATGGGCCTTGATCTACCGCTATGCTCAACCCTCTGATTCCTAAGCTTAAGTCTCACCTTAACTGGCTGGTGACTGTCCTGTCGGGATTGCTGGCAGCAGTGGCCCCTTGGTGGCGAGGGCCGGGCTTGGAGCTAGCAGGCTTAACCCCAGATTGGCCCTTGATCTGGGTGGTGTGCTGGAGTGTGCGGCGCAAAGCTTGGCAGGGGGCTGTTGCCGGGGTCACCCTGGGTTTTCTGCAAGATGCGCTGACCAGCCCTTGTCCTACCCATGCGCTGGGGCTGGCTGTAGTTGGGATCCTCACCGCCAAGTTGCAAAAACAACGCTACATGCAAGAAGACTTTATCTCGGTGGCCTTGATCGTTTTTGGTATGGTGGTGATCGCCGAAACCTTGATGGCACTGCAATGGATGTGGCTCGTGGCCTCGCAGGGATCCGATGACCTGGATCCAGCAGGAACGCAAACCTTGCTGGATGGATTGGAGAACTCCCTTCGGTTTTTCGGCAACATTGGTGGCGATGGCCCCCGTTCTCTGGAGAGCATCTGGTGGAACCATCAACGCAATGCCCTCACGTCTGCTATTTTAAGTAGCCTCTGGGCACCCGCTTTGTATTGGCCCCTCAGCCGTTGGTGGCAGTCTCAAGAGCGGGATCCCAGAGAGATTTAGCCCCTGTTTTATGCCAAATCATCCTATCTTTCGGTTAAAACCCAGGTCACAGCAGAGTATGTCCCTTGCCATTTTTGGCAAGAGAGAACTCTCGAGGCGGTGGGAGCCCATTTGCCGGCTCGCTCCGGCATTCTACTTCTTTTGCATTGGCGCTGCGCTGGTCAGAAAAAGCGACGATCTGGAAAACTTCTCGTCGGGGGGGAGCAATTTTGGCCTAAAATGAACCCCAGGACTGGGATATAAGCCCCATCTTTTTCAGACAGCTTTGGGCTAATGTCGCGCATCTCAATCAAAAAGTCAAAAGCATAGGAAGCGCAGGCGACGTCAAGGCTGACCTTGTGGCAACTGCACTTAGAATTTGACTTAGAGCAATCATTGGGAGGGATCCATGCCGCATACAATTGTCACCGATATCTGTGAAGGTGTGGCCGACTGTGTAGAGGCTTGCCCTGTTGCCTGCATCCACCCCGGCGATACCAAAAATGCCAAAGGCACCGACTACTTTTGGATTGAGTTTTCCACCTGCATCGACTGTGGCATCTGTTTACAGGTTTGCCCCGTAGAAGGCGCTATTCTGCCGGAGGAAAAGCCGCATCTGCAGCGAGTGCCCCGCTAATTCCAGGGAAGCATCCCTGGCCACACGCCGGGATTCAACGAGAATTACAATCATTTCAATTCCAACCAGGACGCTGCACCCACACCTAGAACGTTAGTCGCGTCTTCGCGTCGTCGTGTCAGCGTTGCGGAGCAACAATACGCAGAACCGGAAGGCTTTTCAAGGACTCCGTCCCGCTGGCGCGATCAGTAGCCTAGGCGTTTCACCTTAACCTGAAACAACTATAAGCTTTAGCCCAAGGAAGCCAAAGCAACGACGCTGCTGGTCAGCCAGCTCAGGGCCAAGATCCCCCCCAGGAAAGCCAATGGGATCAGGCCCAGCAGCCGCCACCACTCCAAATCCAGCGCTACAGCTACTGCCCGCACCTGCCAAACCACAAACCACAGCAGAGCTGACAAGCCCAGCAGGGATCCCACCACCCCACCCAACGATTGAGCAGGCCCCAGCAGCAGCCACGGCAAACCGGCAAACCCCGTCAAGCACAGCAGCGCTGAAAAGGAAGGGACAGCCCGACCCAAACAAAAGGCCAGCAATTGCAACACAGCCGCCAAACCCACCCAGCCCAGGGATCCCATCAGCACCGCCAGCACCATGCTCGGCAGGCTTACCCCAGAGCGGCGAATCGCATCCAGGACGTTGAGCAGCCCCACCACCCCAAAGGCTTGCCAGAGAACAGGCTGTTCCCGCAACGCCCGAAAGGTGCGCTCCGGCAGAAACCAAGCGCCGTAGATGTTGTCTAACCAGGAACCAAGCATGGCCAGCAACCCGTCAAGCTGTCTTTTATCCTAGCCCTTGGTGAGCACTTGACGGGCACACCCCAAAAATGGGGTATGATTGGGAGAGGATTCTGCGGCGTTGGTGACTGCCGTTATGTTTTTGCGATCTATACCCTTCGACAATTAGGATGGGAAGTGGATGTGAGAGCAGTAGGCCAAACTTGATTTGGAAACTATCGACAATCATCCCCGGTATCCTATACTGGATTTTCCAGGTCGAAAACCACGGTAAAACGGCGCAACAGTATCCTCAAAAAAGCCCTCGAAAGGGGGCCTTTTTGTTGTTTGGATATTGTCGGATATTGTCAATGCTGCAGTTAATGGGTATTGCTCTGGCGCTGGGCTCCATCCTTTAGTCGAGCTTCTGGGCACTGGTCTACGTCTTGCTGCAGGGCAGCCAAGTCTGTCTTTCGCTTGCGGGTCTTGACTTTTGTTGTCGTGAGGTCTGCTCGGCTCAGCCAGCGATAAACGGTTGCACAAGTGACATAACTCCCGCACTCATGCTGACGCAAAGCGCTCCGCGCCGCTAAAGCGAGAGAGTGCGAGCTTCAAGGACTCCGTCCCGCTGACGCGAAAAGGACGGGATGCCCCACCGCCCTGTGCTTGATATCTGTAGCAGCTGCTGTTTTTATCATCGTTTATTTCAGCGGTTCTAGGTTCACGGCAGGTTGACAGCAGCTACGGTTTTTGTTGCCGCCGATCTAGTTAGCTTTGCTAACTCTACCTCAAGTTCTGGGGGAAGTTGCGCCTGTGGAGATTCCTCTGCCGGGGTTGAGTCAAAAGCTCAGCTAGGTAAGGGTCGTAGAAGCAGGAAGCAACCGGTTGTTTAGTTCATCCTAGGGGGTGAAATAAACGACCATGAGTTGCAGAACGGTCAACAGGAGAGTTGCTCCCACCATCAAACTCCCCCAAATCCATACAACCTGTCGCAGCAGTCCCAAGCTTTCCCGCACCACTTGCGGGGTCAAGGGGCGAGCTGGGATCCCCAATTTGGGTTTCACCTTCGGGATCCCCTGATAGAAATTGGTTCCCCCCAATTGGATCTGCAGCCGCCAGGCAAAAGCCGCTTCGCTCCACCCGGAATTGGGGCTGGGATCCGCTTGCGCGTCCTGACGACACCGCTGCCAGAACCCCCAAGGATCCCGGCTGAGCAGCGCCAGCGTGAGCACCGTCAGGCGGCAGGGCAGCCAAGTCAGCCCATCCTCACAGCGGGCCGGCACCGTGCCCAAATGGGTGAAAGGGGGGTGGCGGTAGCCCACCATCGAATCCAGCGTGCTGCTGGCCTTGTAGGCTAGGGCCAAGGGCGCCCCTCCCAAGAAGGCGTAGAACAGAGGGGCAGTTGCTCCGTCGGGGGTATTTTCGGCCACCGTCTCAATCACCGCCCGCAAAATCTCCGGCTCCGTCAGGTGCTCTGTATCCCGCCCCACGTAGCGGCTGAGACGTTGACGGGCCTCCGGCAGATCCTCTTTTTCCAAGGGATCCAACACCTCCAACGCAGCAAAGCGCAGGCTGCGCCCTCCCAGACAACTGGCCATGAGGGTTACCTGCATGAGGATCCCTGCCCAGGGATGGATGGCATTGCCGATGGCGACCAGCCCCCAGCCTATGCCGTAGGATCCCCCCACCAAAGTTAGGGTGAGAACTGCCCCGCCCCACTGTTGTGCTCGCGGAGTTGAGCAGTGCTTGAGGATATAGCCTTGCCCCCAGGCAATAACAGCCCCCATCACCCGCACCGGATGAGGCCAACCCCAGGGATCCGCCAGCAGGTAATCCAATACCAAAGCTGCCGCCAGCACCAGCCCGGCAGTCGGTTGGGCCGGAAAAAACAGCCAGCCGCCGGGAAAGGGCTCCGTCCCACTAACGCGAAAGGACTCCGTCCCGCTAACGCGATCAAACCACAAATCCACTCTCCTGATCCTGAGCCGCTTGCCAGCTCCGGGCATCAAAATACAGATCTTCCAGAGTGGTTTCCTCCAACACCTGCTGCACCCGTCGAGCGATCCGCTGCCACAGGGCTTCCGTCACCCAGTCCAGCCGCTCCGCCGGATGCACGGCTGAAGGATTAGAACTGTCCATGAGAGGATCCAAGGATTCTCCCACTGCCGCCAAAATGGCGCTAATCGGGATCCGCCGCGGCGCCCGTGCCAACCGGTAGCCTCCCTGGGCCCCCCGTTGGGAACAAACCAAGCCGGCCTGGCGCAACTCAATCAGCAACTTTTCCAGGTAGGGAGCTGGGATCCCCTGTCGCTGAGCAATGGCCCGCACCGAAGCCATTTGCCCGGAGCCGAGCATCGCCAGATCCAACAAAGCTTTGATGCTATAGGTGGCCCGCGTTGTCAAGCGCACCGGGATCCCTCTCCGCAGCACTTCTCGATCCTGCCATAGGACTCCGTCCCGCTGACGCGAAAGGACTCCGTCCCGCTACCGCGAAAGGCAGATGCTTGGGTATCGGGGCACCGGCCAAGAGAGGTTAATCTGGGGATCCGAGGCGATCTCTAATTGCTCTAATTGGCTATTGTCTGGTTATCGGCAGCTCAGCCTTGGAGCTCGGGATGGAACACCCCACCGCCAGCCTTTATTTGGTGGCTACCCCCATCGGCAACCGCGAAGACATCACCCTGCGGGCGCTGCGGGTTTTGCGGGAAGTGGACTGGGTGGCGGCAGAAGATACTCGCCACTCCGGCCAGCTTCTTAAACATTTTCAAATCTCCGCCCGCCTCATCAGCTATCACGAGCACAACGCTGCCCAACGGATCCCGCAACTCCTGAAGTATCTGTCGGCGGGCCAGTCGGTGGCCCTGATCAGCGATGCCGGCACCCCCGCCATTTCCGATCCGGGAGAAGAGCTGGTGCGTGCCTGCATTCAAGCTGGGATCCCGGTGATCCCTGTGCCGGGGCCGGTAGCTGCTGTTGCCGCCTTGACCGCTTCGGGCCTGCCTACAGGACGATTCGTGTTCGAGGGATTTTTGCCGCTTAAACCCAGTCAGCGACAGGCCCGCCTGCAACAGTTGGCCCAAGAAGAGCGCACCGTCGTTCTCTATGAAGCCCCCCATCGCCTGCGCCAAACTCTGCAGGATCTGCTGGATCACTGCGGCCCAGAGCGGCAGATCGTGCTGGCGCGGGAGCTGACCAAGCTGTATGAGTCCTTCTGGCGGGGATCCCTGGCAGCAGCTCTGGAGCACTGCGCCGCCCAGCCGCCGCGGGGGGAGTTCACCCTCTTGCTTGAGGGATATGTGGGTGCCGTTCCCAGCCCTAACCCTGCCAGAGGCGGGACGGAGTCCTTGAATGGGCGGGGAGACAGTGAATCGGAAGCGGAAATTCGTCAAGAAATGGCCCGATTGCTGGCCGAAGGCCTGTCCCGGTCTGCAGCCAGCCGCCGGTTGGCCCAGCGTCTGCAGGGATCCCCCATCTGGACGCGGCGCCGCCTTTACGATCTATCCTTGCAGCTTGAGCCGCTCTCCAGTTCTGGCGGGACGGAGTCCTTTTCTGAGTACGTCAGCGCTCCACATTGTTTCCAAGACAACAGCGAGACCGAGTCCTGAGGTGTTCGCGTTAGCGGGACGGAGTCCTATGGCACGGATTTTGTTGGTGGACGATGAAGTGGAGTTGGCCGATTCTCTGGCCCAGCAATTGAGGCGAGAGGGCTACACGGTGGACGTCGCCTACACAGGAGGGCGGGCCTGGGAGCTGCTGCAAAAGTCCCCCGCTCTGCCCTACGATCTGCTGGTCTTGGATTGGATGTTGCCGGAGCTCTCTGGGCTTTCCCTCTGCCAGCGGGTACGGCAGGTGGATTGCACCACCCCTATCCTGTTTCTGACGGCCAAAGATACCCTAGACGACCGGGTGGAAGGGCTGGATGCCGGGGCAGATGATTACTTGGTGAAGCCGTTTGAGCTGCGGGAACTGCTGGCGCGGGTGCGAGCCCTCTTGCGGCGGGCCACCGGCCCTGGAGAAGGGATCCCTCGCCTGCAGGTCGGGGATTTGGAGCTGGATCGGGAGAACCAGGTGGCCTACCGGCAGGGGCGGATGATCCACCTCTCCCAAAAAGAGTTTCGCCTGCTGGAGTACTTCATGACCCACCCCGGCCAGTTGCTCACCCACGACCAGATCTACGAGCAGGTGTGGGCCGGAGAGGATCCCCCCAGCAGCAATGTCTTGGCAGCTCAGGTGCGCCTGCTGCGGCGCCGCCTCAGGTTGCCCGGAGCAGCAGAATTGATCCACGCCGTCTACGGCAAGGGCTATCGCTTTGGGCCTGTTGCCGAGAATCCCTAGGAAGAGGCCCAGAAGAGGCCCATCCTACAGTCCCGCAAGCTGTAGCTGTCCCGAACAGCAGCAAACCCCAAGCAAGCGACCCAACGGGGCCCTTCCCAACAGCTTGCTGGGATTCACAGCTCCCCTCTCCCAAGAGGAGAGGGGCAGGAGCGCTTGGGGCTCACTTGGACTTGAGCTTCTCCGCTTTCTCGATGGCCTCTTCGATGGTGCCTACCAAGTAGAAGGCTTGCTCCGGCAGATCGTCGAGTTCTCCCGACAAAATGCGCTGGAAGCCCTTGATGGTGTCTGCCAATTTCACATACTTGCCGGGGGAGCCGGTGAACACCTCCGCCACGAAGAACGGCTGGGACAGGAAACGCTCGATGCGGCGGGCACGGGCCACCACCAGCTTGTCCTCTTCCGACAGCTCGTCCAGCCCCAGGATGGCGATGATATCTTGCAGCTCTTTGTAGCGCTGCAGAGTTTGCTTCACCGCCCGGGCAGTGTTGTAGTGCTCTTCGCCCACAATGTCCGCCTGCAGGATGGTGGAAGAGGAATCCAGGGGATCCACCGCCGGATAGATACCCTTGGCTGCCAAGCTGCGGGACAATACCACCGTCGAGTCAAGGTGGGCAAAAGTAGTTGCTGGGGCCGGATCCGTCAAGTCGTCAGCAGGCACATACACCGCCTGCACCGAGGTGATGGATCCCTGTTTGGTAGAGGTGATGCGCTCTTGCAGGTTGCCCATTTCGGTAGCCAAGGTGGGCTGGTAACCCACCGCCGAGGGCATGCGGCCCAACAGCGCCGACACTTCCGACCCGGCCTGCACAAAGCGGAAGATATTGTCGATGAACAGCAGCACGTCCTGCTTGTTAACGTCGCGGAAGTACTCTGCCATGGTCAGGGCAGTCAGGCCAACCCGCATGCGGGCACCCGGTGGCTCGTTCATCTGGCCATAGACCAGCGCCACTTTGTCCAGCACACCGGATTCTTTCATCTCGTTGTAGAGGTCATTGCCCTCGCGGGTGCGCTCTCCCACGCCCGCAAACACCGATAGGCCAGAGTGCTCCTCAGCGATGTTGTGGATCAGCTCCTGGATGAGCACTGTCTTGCCGACGCCGGCACCGCCAAACAGGCCCACCTTGCCCCCCTTTTTGAAGGGGGCCAGCAGGTCAATCACCTTGATGCCGGTTTCAAAGGGCTCTGGCTTAATCGTCAAATCGACAAGTGGAGGCGCACTGCGGTGGATGGGGGCAAATTCTTGGGCTTGAACGGGCTCTCCTTGGTCAACCGGCTCTCCCAGCACATTGAAAATGCGCCCCAGGGTGGGCTGCCCGACCGGCACAGTAATCGGAGCGCCCGTATCCACCACCGGCATGCCCCGCACCAGGCCGTCGGTCGAGGACATGGCCACCGCACGCACGCGGTTATCCCCCAAAAGCTGCTGCACCTCAAAGGTGACGTTAACCTTCAGGCCGCTTTCGGTTGTGCCCTCCACCTTGAGGGCATTGTAGATTTCGGGCAGCTTGCCGCTGGGAAATTCGGCGTCGATCACAGGCCCAATGACCTGAGTGATGTAGCCAACATTGGTGGCAGTAGCGGTGGCAGTAACCATGATTGAGGCTCAGCTCCTTGTGTGCTCAGTTATCGACTCAGCAATGCCGGGTGTAAATCATTATCATCATACAAACAAAGGGATCCCAGTTGCTGCCGCACTTTTGCCTGTCCAGCCTATGGGGGATCCCCGGCAGAGTGGGCTTTTCTTCGCTACCCTAGAGCTAGGTAAGACAGGGGGTTGCCAGCGATGAGCCACTACGGAGGCCGTATTGCACAGCTCAGCTCCGTTAGGTTGGGAGGACGGCGTCGCTGCCCACGTCGCGGCCGGGCCCTACAACTGGGGATCCTTGGCTTCTTGCTGGGGTTAGGGGTGATGGGGGGAGCTTGGTGGTACAGCATCGGGCCCCGGCAAACCCTTTCCCTGTATTGGCTGACCAGTGCTGACAACTCTATTGACTACGTGCAGCAGGAGCGCAGGGTTCGCGCCTTTGACACTCAAGAAGCCATCCGCCTGGCCTTGGAGGAGCTGATTGCCGGCCCCCGGGATCCCCACCTCACCACGGCCATTCCCCCCCAGACGCGGGTGTTGGATGTGCGGGTGGAGGGCGACGATATTTTCCTCAACTTCTCCCCCGAATTCACGCAAGGGGGGGGATCCACGGCGATGATGAGCCGGATTGCGCAGGTGCTCTACACGGCCACCAGCCAAAACCCCGGCGCCCGGGTTTGGATCTCGGTGGAAGGCCGTGCCCTAGAAGTGCTGGGGGGCGAGGGGCTGATCCTGGATCAACCCCTGACACGGGCCTCGTTTGTGCCCAGCTTTCAGCTGCCAGCGGAGCCGGCAACCCCGAAGGATTCCGCCCCGCTAACGGGGTCGCCAAAGCGTCGCCTAGCGATAACGGCTTCTTGAGACGGAAACCATGAGCTGGTTGCAGCGGGTGGGCAGCAGTTTTCTCCTGGCCGGCCAGGTGATTTTGCATCTGATGCGGGGCCGTATCCATCGCCGCAACACCCTGGATCAGTTGGCGGCGGTGGGTCTGGAGTCGCTGCTGATTGTTTTGATTACGGCGGTGGTGATCAGCGGTGTTTTCACCATCCAGTTGGCGCGGGAGTTCATCAACTTTGGCGCTTCCTCCCTAATTGGGGGAGTTTTGGCGATTGCCCTTGCCCGCGAGCTGACACCGGTGGTGACGGCGGTGATCTTGGCCGGACGGGTGGGATCCGCCTTTGCCGCCGAGCTGGGCACCATGAAGGTCACGGAGCAGATCGACGCTCTGCTGTTGTTACGCACCGATCCGGTGGATTATCTGGTGATCCCGCGGGTGCTGGCTGCGGGGCTGATGCTGCCGGTGCTCACCATCCTCTCCCTGCTGACGGGGCTGGTGGGGGGGATGATCATCTGCGCTTCGGCCTACAACATCTCTCCTGCAGTGTTTCTCAACTCGGCGCAAACCCTTCTGAGCTCCTGGGATTTGCTCGTCTGTTGTTTGAAGGCGATGGTGTTCGGGTCTTTGATCGCCATTGTCGGCTCCAACTGGGGCCTTTCCACCAGCGGGGGAGCCAAGGGGGTGGGTCGCTCCACCACCGATGCAGTGGTTACGGCGCTGCTGGGCGTGTTTGTCACCAACTTCCTTATTTCTTGGCTGTTGTTTCAGGGGCCGGGGAGCGCCCTCAGCCGCGCGTTGTAGCCACTTCTGCTGTCCCGTTAGCGTTGCGGAGCAATAGGGAGAGAGCTAGGATGGGATCCCCTTTCCCTTCAGCGGTGCAGAGCACTTTGCGAGTAGAATTTCAGATTTTCCGACAGTTGCCGCCGGAGCCGCCCCGCTGGCAGTCCTTCTGGCTGGAGACATCCCCTGGCGCCACCATTCTCGATTGCCTCAACCAGATCAAGTGGGAGCAGGATGGCAGCTTGGCCTTCCGCAAAAACTGCCGCAACACCATCTGTGGCAGTTGCGCCATGCGCATCAACGGTAGGGCAGCCTTGGCTTGTGGCCGACATGTGGGCGAAGAGCTGGATCCCCGCAGCCCCCAGCCGCAGCCTATTCGCATCGGCCCTCTGGGAAACCTGCCCGTTCTGCGGGATCTGGTGGTGGATATGCAGCCCTTCTGGAACGATCTCAGCCGGGTGGATCCCTTTGTCAGCACGGCGGGGCGACGCATCCCGGAGCGAGAGTTTTTACAGCTGCCTGCCGAACGGGAGCATCTCAACGCTGCCGGTGGCTGTATTCTCTGCGGAGCCTGCTATTCCGATTGCAATGCCAAAGAGGTGAACCCAGAGTTTGTCGGCCCCCATGCTCTGGCCAGAGCCAACCGCCTCGTCCAAGACAGCCGCGACAGCCAACGGGAACAACGCCTGCAGGCTCTGGATAGCTTGGCTGGTGTCTGGGGCTGTACCCGCTGCTGGAACTGCAACAGCGTCTGCCCGATGGGCGTGGCACCTCTGGATCAAATCACCGAACTCAAACAGGGGATCCTCTCCCGCCCTGTAGACAAGAGCGCTGCTCTGCCCACCGACCGTTCCCGCCAGCACGCTGTTCGCGCTATTCGGACCGAGTCCTTGCCCATAGCCATCCGCCACCGCAAGACTCTGGTGCAACTGGTGCGCTCCGGTGGTTGGATAGATGAGCGCCGCTTTGCCCTGCAGGTGGTGGGCCGGGATCCCAAAGGGCTGCTCAGCTTGGTGCCTCTGGGGCTGCGCCTGTTGGTCAGGGGCAAATTTCCCTTTCGCTTCCAGCCCTCTTCAGGGGCGGCGACGGTACGGCGGCTTATCGACACAGTTAGGCAGGAAGGAAGGGATCCCCTCTAGGCTCCAGTTTTGAGGTTGTCTTGGCCGGAAATCAATCTGGCACTCAAAATCCGATCCCCCACTTTGATGTGGCGCAGCACCTCCGTTCCCTCTGTAACGTACCCGAACACGGCATAGCGGCCATCCATGAGGTTTAACCCCGCCGGGGTGAGATCCGGCTCAGCCATAAAGATGAAGAACTGAGAAGAGGCGCTGTTGGGATCGTCGGGATAGCGGGCCATGGCCACCGTCCCTTCGGCGGAAAAGGGCAGAGCCGGTTCCACATCCCACAGGCCCATCTGATCAAAAGTCTGGCCGTAGCGGGGCATCACCTCGCCTTTGGCGCGAATCTCCATGGGGATGGTGCGAACCTTGCCCGTGGCCGGATCCACATAGCCATCGGCAGGGCCAGGGGGATCCCCGGCCTGCGCCAGGAAGAAGGTCTCCACCCGGTCAAAGGTCAGGCCATCGTAGAAGCCCCGCTGCACCAGGTCGGCAAAGTTGCCGGCAGTGATGGGGGCGCTGTAGCCATCTAAGGTGATCACCATGCGCCCAGCGGTGGTGTTTAGCTCCACCTCTGCCCGCCCCAAGAGCTGAGGTTTGTCGGCATACTCAGCAGGCACTGTGTAGGGGAAAGCCCCCACCCAGTTGTTTTCCAGGGATCCCAGGCTGTCCAGCAGGCGGTCGTAGGCAGCGCGGGCCTCTTCTTTACCCTTGGATTTGCGCTCGCTGGCTTGGCCGATCACCCGCAACTGCTCCCGCAGCGCAGCCATCTGTTCAGAGGCTGGGGTCACCCGATCCGGGGGCAAGCCGGCCAGCAGGGAATCTCCATAGCGATCCAAGAGGTGCTCTACCTGGCGCACATCTCCCCGCACTGCCGACCAGCGGTTGTACTTCAGGTCGGCGTCGATTTTGGAGATGGCCTCATCAATTTCCAGCAGCTTCGTTTCTGAGATGGGTAGCGCCCGCCGCAAGAGGGTACGTGGATCGGTAATGGCATCCCCCTGGGGCAGAGCCAAGGCCGGGATCCCCCAGAGCGCCACCCCGCAGAGCAGAGCAGCTACGTAGAGGCCAATCCGGCAAAGGGATCCCCATTGCCAAAATCCTTGGGCACGCTGCGTCATGGTTCCTACCGACTGCAAAACCACTCCTGTCTCAGCCTGACATCCCACCGTCACAGGCGGCAAGCGCTGTCAAACCTCGATAGATATCTCCACGACTGGCTCACTCCACCTGGGGGAAAGCCGTCATCGCTACACGACGCTTTTGCGACCGCAATAGCGGGACCAACTTCTCCAAGGGCATGGCTACACGGCTCTCCTACCTAGTTGGTTGGCGTCGGTGTTAGTGTCGGGGTAGAGGCAGGAGTGGGTCGAGGTGTCGGAAAGTCCGTCGGTGCAGGAGGTAGGGGCACCGGAATGCGGAGGCGGCAGGGTTGATCCGATTGATCGCCTTCTGGGGCATAGCAAACGCGAATAAGATCCTCCACAAAGCGGAGCTGATTAAAACTAAGTTGATCCGCTTGTCGAATGATGTCAGTGATGATCTCCTCCAAGTTTCGCGCTGTTCTGGAAAGAGGTACGCTGACAAACAGAATATTCTCCAGATCCCTAACTTCGGGGGGAGCTAAGTTGGAGAAAGGTACTCTATCCCGCTCCCGCAGCAAGATGCGATAAAGGGCTTCGCTCCAAGGGGAAACATCCACGGCTGCGCTGAAAATAAATCCCCGCAGGGGTATAGACTGGCCGGACTGACGCCCTTGGCCCAATAGGTTGGACTGAACCGATACCAACTTCCCCGGCGGTTGAATAATCGATCCGGAAAAGGGAATGGTGAACCGCAAGTTGCCCTCCAAGGCAGTGGTTGACAAGGCAGGCAACAAAATGTCCCCTCTTGAGCTTAGGTTGAACAACTCAACCTTATTGCCTCTTGAAAAGAGCGGCCCTCCCGAACAAAGGGCGGCTGTTGAGCCTGGCGGGCAAAGCTGAGCAAAGGGATCCACCACCAACCCCAAAATGGCAGAGGCAAAGCCGGAGCCGGGATCCCTTGGCGGCGACCCCACGGTCGAGGGGCTGCTGGAGGTGCCACCGCAACCTTTCAGGAAAACCGTTAGGGAACCTGTAAGCACTGCCGCCAGGACAAGCGCAGCCGGTTGCCAAAATCTTCTGGGTATACCGAGTCGTCGAAACATTTGCTTATCGCCTCGCTCTCGATTAGGGATGTTGTCAGCCTGCGGAATGACTCTAGCGGGATCCCACCGTGAGAACAGCGTCGCTGAATGGCGCCACAAAACGGCTGCCTTCTCTCTCAACTCTCAGCTCGCCACTGAGAAGATAAGAACCAGCAGATAGCGGAACATTGCTTTGCACCCTCACCTGCAGGCGGTGCTCCCCAATAGCAGCAGGGAATAAGTTGGCAAAGGGAGCTTCCAGCCCTTCAGAAAACCGTGCCAGCACAAAAGTCCCCTCAGTAGCTGCAGCCAGGCGCTGTAACTCCAGAAGATTCAAATCGACCCCCAACCCAACCACATACACGGTGAGTTTCTGTCCTCGCTCTCTGGCCAAAGTTGTCAGCTCCTGAGTAGCTTGGTTGATGGAGCGGGTGCTTTCGTTGTCGATACCATCGGTAAACACCACCAAACGGCGGTTGAAACGCTCGGTGGGCCGAAAGTCGCTTAAGAAACGCCCCGCTTCTACCGTGGCATCGTAAAGGGCGGTGTTCCCTCCGGGAACAGCGCGCAAAACGCCTCGTCTCAGCAGCTCTCTATCGCCGGTGAAGTCCTGCAATAGCTGAGCCGTGCGCAGAGGCTGCCCCAAAGCTGTAAGGCCAAAACCTGCCCCCCGGTTGTCAAAGCGCAGAATGGCGCCCAGATCCAGGGGTGCAGGGCGAAATTGATCCAGGAGCCGAAAAACAGCCAGGAAGCGCCGAGATTGGGGATCCAAAACCAACAGGCTGCCTGAGCCATCCATCAGCACAGCCATGAGCAAAGGCCGCTGAGGCAGATCCGGCGGGGGGTTCTCGATCCGGGTGGGTGTCAGGGTCAAGGTTACCGGCTGCGGGATCCCTAGCAAGTCGGTTACCCGGTTTACCTGCAGGCTGACCTGACTGGCAGAGAGCTGGGTTATTGGTTGGGGTGGATCCCCGCCTTGCAGGAGGGCGATGTTGAACTCCATTTCCCCTTGTGTGCCAGAAAAGGAGCGGGTCAGAGCCCCATTGAACGTCAGGCGAGCTTGGGATCCCACAGCCGACGGATCAATGCCTGTACCGCCGGAAGAGCCACAGCCGGCAAGGCAGCTTCCCACGAGCACCAGGAGAAGCAGCCAACCAGCTTTTTGGCTTTTTACTTGACCGGGCTGTATTTTTACAGTCATTGCAGCTGCCAGTGCAAGCATAGTGGGGTGGCATGAAAGTACGGAGTTACAATACCACCCAGTAATTCCGAAAGCTACTGTAGCGCTTGGTGTAGGCGTAGAGATTTTTACTGCAGTTAGAGGATCTCGAGTTCATCTTTTTTCACAATGCGAGCACAGCGGGTCTCAGCTTTGAGCCTAGTAGGGCGGCTAAAGCCTGTCTGCTCGGAGAATTGCTTCGAGATAAAGACCCCTTTGTTTTGCCACTTGTGGCAAGCGTTCTCGCTGACCAATTGTCAAATAAGCCGGCGCTCTCCTCCGTGGCCTATAGTTCATAGCAGCTCATCAGTGCAGGTGTAAGCTCTAAAAGGATCCCCTGGGTGAGGAGGAGAACTGAACATGGCGGCAAAGCAACTCAAGTTCTATTGGAGCCCCCAACACCAGCTCTTTAGCTGTGATGGCGCCAAGTTGGAGGGGCACGGCTACATCCAAACCAACCCCTCCCATGACCTGGTTCACCTGCTCATTGCCGCCAACGGCAACATGCCCTGGCAGCCGGTGGAAAGCCGCGAGCAAACTTGCTTTGCCGAGTACAACGCGGTAATGCTGGAGCACCTGTTGGTCAACTGCTTCAACGCAGCGGTGCTGGGATCCCTGCCCGCCCAGCAGATCATCCCAGAGGCGCGGAAGTTCTTGCGGTGGTTTGTTTCAGAACACTACGCCCCTTTTCCGGTGTCTGAAGAAGAGGCTTTTCGTCGCTTTGCTGCGCACCTGGATATTGAGCGCATTGTGCGTTTGTTCCCCTATTTTTACAGTCTGCGGGCTTGGGAATGCTTCAGCCTCGATTACCGCGCCGAGACCTACGACCTGGAGTTCACCTCCGAGGATGATCCCGTTCGAGAGGCCCCGGAATGGGCGGCGGATCCCAACATTTTGGAGACTCAGGAGCTGGTGCGGCAAAAGCTCTCTGAGGCAGTAGCCGAGGCGGGCTCGATCCGGCCCAAACCGGAGCCCGTTTTCCCGCCAACTTCGTCAGCTTCTCCTCTGTCCGATCCCCCAGCCAAGACCAGGCAGAAAAAAACCGGACTCGGCTTCAAGCCTGCCCGTTGATGGATCCCCTCACCCCTTTCCCACAGGGAGAGGGGAAGACTAATCTGCGCCTTTCACTAGCCGACGAAAGGCCTTTTTGCCCACCTGCAAAATCCGCCCCGCCAGCTCCGAGGCATGGGCAAACTCCAGGTCGGGATCCTCCACCTTTTGCCCATCCAGCCGCACGGCGCCCCCTTGAATCTGCCGACGGGCCTCGGCGGCACTCTTGCACAGGCCACACTCACGCAGGATGTAGCTGAGTTTAACAGGGTAAGACAACCCATCGATGGCAAAGGTGGGGATGGATCCCGTTTCGGCAAGAATACCGTCTAGCACCAGGGCTTGGGCAGTGCGCTGGGCCTCTTCTGCCGCTGCAGGGGAGTGAAACTGGGCCACTAGGGTCTTGGCTAGGAGGATCTGCCGCTGGCGGGGATCCTGCGGCAGCTCGGCAAGGGGCACTGAGGTGAGCAACTCAAAGTAGCGCTCCACCAGGTGATCCGGCACCTTCTCCAGCTTGGAGTACATGGTGAGGGGATCCTCAGTCAGCCCCACGTAGTTGTTTTTGGACTTGGACATTTTCTGGTACCCGTCCAGCCCCTCCAAAAGCGGCACCGTCACGCAGAACTGCGGCGTTTGGCCCTTCCAGATTTGCAGATCCCGACCGGTGAGCAGGTTAAAGCGCTGGTCGTTTCCCCCCAGTTCTACGTCGGCTGCCAGAGCCACCGAGTCGTAGCCTTGCAGGAGAGGGTAGAGAAATTCGTGCAAGTAGATGGGCGTTCCCGAGCGGTAGCGCTGGGCAAAGTCTTCCTTGGCCAACATCTGCCCCACCGTCATCTGGGCCTGGAGTTCGATCAGCTCACTGAGAGTCAGGCGGGCCAGCCACTCGCTGTTGCGGCGCACCTCCAGCCGACCGGGGGTCTCAAAATCCAAAATCTTGCCGGCTTGCTCCAGATAGGTGCGGGCGTTTTCCTCCACTTCTGCCGGGGTGAGGCGGGGACGGGCCTCCGATTGGCCGGTGGGATCCCCGACCAGCGCCGTGAAGTCCCCGATGAGCAAAATGGCCACATGGCCCGCATCCTGAAACTGGCGCAACTTGCGCAACACCACTGAATGGCCCAGGTGTAGATCCGGTCGGGTGGGATCGATGCCCAGCTTCACCCGCAAGGGACGATTTGTTGTGGCCAGGCACTCCGCCAGGGCAGCAGGCCCTCCCGGAAAGATCTCGGCCACCCCCCGCTCAACAATTTGGGCTATCAACGGATCCCGGTACGCTGGCGAAACTGAGGCTGACGATAAACTCAAATCCTGCTCCTCCGGCTGAACCCATGAGCCATTTTAAGCCCACGCAAATTAAGCCCACGCAAAAGATGGTCGGCTCTCAACTCGCTCCACCTAGCCCGGTTGGAGTTGTCGATGGGTGAGGTTGGCCATCCTGCTGCCCCAATAGACGCCGCCCTATAATGGGTCTGGCTTGTTGTTGCTTTGCAACACGGACGTGACAGGGTTTTTGACGTGACCTACGGTCGCAGACCATTGGCCCGCCGGGCGAGAAAGCCGGGGTTGGAGCGTGTCTCCAATTCCCCTTTTTCCGGATCGGGGTTTGACGAGCATGCCGACTATACCCCACCCACCCGCCCCTCCCGGATTGCCCAGGTTGCCGGTGTGGTGGGCAATCTGTTGCTGGGATCCCTGCTCTTGGGATCCACGGCAACGGCTGCCGGATTGGTGGGGTTGGCCATTAGCTTCCGCAACTTGCCGGACGTGCATCAATTGCGGGATTACGTGCCCATTGCCACCACCCACATTGTCGATATTCGGGGCGAGCCCATTGCCAGCCTACACGGGGAGGCCAACCGGGAAGTGATCTCCCTTGAACAGGTCTCGCCGGAGATGAAAAAGGCCTTGCTGGCCATTGAAGACAGCCACTTTTACACCCATCCAGGCATTAATCCGGTCAGCTTGGGCCGGGCGATCCTAGGCAGTGTGGAGGGGGGTATAGGCTCGGCGGGGGGGGGATCCACCCTGACAATGCAGTTGGTCAAGAACCTGTTTTTGAGGCCGGAGCGTACCCTCAGCCGTAAAGTCGCCGAGATCGTGTTGGCGGTGCGCCTAGAACAGGTCTTCAGCAAAGACGAGATCCTGGAGATGTACCTCAACCAGGTGTACTGGGGGCACAATCTCTACGGCATCCAGGCGGCGGCCCGCAGCTACTTCAACAAGGATGCGTCTGAACTGAACTTGGCTGAAGCGGCGATGTTGGCTGGGATCCTGCCGGCCCCGGAAACCCTCAGCCCCTTTCGCAACCTGGAGGGAGCCAAACGGCGGCAACACCTAGTGCTGGATCGTCTGGTGGAGCTGAAGTGGATTACCCCCGAGGAAGCCCAGGCGGCGCGGGAGCAAAAGCTGACCTTAGGCCGCATTACCTCCTTTCAAAGTAACGCCCCAGCAGTTACCGACGCCATTGAGGCGGAGCTGCGGCGCCGCTATGGGGAACAAGCTCTAATGCAAGGAGGTCTGCGGGTTCAGTCCACCATCGATCTGCGTCTGCAGCGCCTTGCCCAGCGCATTGTCAATGAAGATGGCCCCCGCATTGGGGCAGCTCGTCGTGCCGATCAAATGGCTTTGGCGGCAGTGGATCCCCGTACCGGCTATGTGAAGGCCATTGTGGGCGGGATCAACGCTCAGCGGGGCCAATTTAACCGCGCCACCCAGGCGTTTCGCCAAACGGGATCCACCTTTAAGCCCTATGTGTACTACGCGGCTCTGGCCAGCGGGCGCTATTCACCCGGCAGCATCTTGGAAGATACCCCCGTCACCTATCCCGGCTCGCCACCCTACAGCCCGAAAAACTACGACAACACCTTCTATGGCTCCCTCACCTTTGCTCGGGCTTTGGAGCTCTCCCGCAACGTGCCCACGGTCAAGTTGGCCGATGATGTTGGGATCCGCAACGTCATCGCAGCGGCTCAGGCCACCGGCATCAGTGCCGAGATGTTTCCCAACTTGGCTACAGCTCTGGGCTCGGCCAGCGTCAGCCCCCTGGAGATGGCGGCCAGCTATGCGGTCTTTGCCAATGGCGGATATCGGGTGGAGCCGACCCTCTTGGCCCAGGTGGTGGATCGCAACGGCCAAATCCTCTTCGAGACCAGGCCCCAGCCGCAGCGGGTTTTGGATCCCTGGGCGGTGGCTACGCTCAACCAAATCCTCAAAGGGGTGGTGACCCAAGGCACCGGGAGGGCAGCTCGTCTGGACGATGGGCGACCTGTAGCCGGCAAAACCGGCACCACCTCTGATTTCCGCGACGCTTGGTTCATCGGCTATGTGCCGCAACTGTCTACCGCCATTTGGATTGGCAACGACAACAACTCCCCCATGCTGCCCGGCACCGCCGGCGGGGCCTTTGTTGCCCCCACCTGGAAGCGCTTTATGACTGAGGCTCTGCAAGGGATCCCACCTCAGGACTTCCCCAGCCCGCATCAATTTCCCCCTCCCCGACCATGAGCTACAGCGAGGAGCGGCTGGCGCGTATCGAGCGCACGGTGGAGGCCAATGCCCAGGCCATCGCCCAACTGACCCGACAGAACCAAGAGGTGCTGCAAACCATTGCCGGCACCGAGGAGCGCATTGCCAGGGCCGAGGAGCGCATTGCCAGAGCCGAGGAGCGCATTGCCAGAGCCGAGGAGCGCCTCGAGGCCGAGGTCAAACGGTGGGACGAGCGGTTTTTCCAGCTCAGCCGCGATACCCTCAACTTCACCCGCAATGTGGTTACCATTGCCGCCATCACGGCGGTTTTGATCCCCCTGCTCAGGGATGTCGCTCCCCTGCTGATCGAGCTGTTGCGGGAGGGATCCCGTTAGCCCTCTGTAGCTGGGACATCTCGCTTTTCCAACCGCTGGCCAACAAGTGGTTATCGGCAATTGCGCTGAGACAGCCGCGATTCCACCTCTCTGGGGTCGAGCAGGGTTCCAACCGGAATCGAGGTGTCCAAGGGATCCCAGCGCGTACTGATTCTGAGTTACACTAAAACTGCAAAGAAAGGTAACGCCTTTTTCTGGTTCTCCTGACCCTTCACCGCGTTCTTTCTTGCATTCCTTGCACAAGACACAGAGGACAGACGATTATGGCTTTTGAACTCCCGGCTCTGCCCTATCCTGCCGACGCGCTGAAGCCCTACATGTCGGCAGAAACGTTTTCCTTCCACCACGGCAAGCACCACGCGGCCTACGTAGCCAACCTGAACAAGCTCATCGAGGGCACCGATCTGGCCAACAAGTCTCTGGAGGAGATCATCAAAGCCACCTTTGGGGATCCTGACAAAGTGGGTATCTTCAACAATGCCGCCCAAGTTTGGAACCACACCTTTTTCTGGGAATCCATGAAGCCGGGCGGGGGAGGTGCGCCTACCGGGCCTATCGCCGACAAGATCAACGCCGATTTCGGCAGCTACGACAAGTTTGTCGAGGCTTTCAAGACGGCGGCTGCCACCCAGTTTGGCAGTGGTTGGGCTTGGCTGGTGCTGGAGGATGGCACGCTGAAGGTTACCAAAACCCCCAATGCCGAAAATCCGCTGGTTCACGGTCAAACGCCCCTGCTCACCTTGGATGTGTGGGAGCACGCCTACTACCTGGATTACCAAAACCGGCGGCCTGACTTCATCAATGCCTACCTGGAGCACTTGGTGAACTGGGATGCCGCCAATGCCCGGCTGGCTGCCGCCTGACTCCACCTGTTCTGGGATCCCTTGACGGGGGATCCCATCGAAGACTAGCCCTATGTCTCTGTTTGCGAAGGGATCCTTGGGGATCCCTTTTTTGCGCCTAGTCTTTCCCCAAGCGTTCTCGCTCCTCGCGCAATCGCTCCAGAAAGCCAGGGGTGGGAGGTTGGGTTGGAGGGGCTGCAAGGGGAGCAGAAGTTGGAGCAACCCGGTTCACTTGGGGAAACAAAGGTTGATTGATGGGCTGCGGCGGGAGAGGTTTGGCTGGGACAGGGGCTGGAGAAGGTGGAGCAGGGGGTGTGGGCACTGCAACCGGTCGGGGTGGAGGCACAGCAGGGGCTGGAGGAGGAGGTGACACCTGCTGAGTTGGAGCAGGGGGCTGAGGGGTAGAGGACACTGCCTCTGGAGTTGCCGCTGGCCTGGGTGTGGGCTCGCTTGCGGACTCACCGATTCCCAGATCTGGGGCGGGATCATCCTCAAACACCGGTTTGCCCTCCGGATCCCGCGGCAGCCAGTCCAGCAGGGGTTCAGGAGTGGCTGAGGGATCCCGCTCAGGGTGCTCTGCACCGCCGACTGGAAGGGGGCGTTCGGGGGCAGCAGGCGGTCTTTCGCTGCCTGGGCCCGGATCCAACAGCAGACGCAGGCCCCAGAAGGTGCTCCCCGCAATGACAACAAAAAGGGCTATCCCAGCCCAGAGGGGAAACGGCTTGGCCTCGGGCTCTGCCTGGGTACTGAGCAGGTGTGTGCCCGACTGCCCTGCATCCACCGCCGCCAGGGTGCGCTCGGAGAAGATGGGTGCGGTTGGGGGGGGCGCGAGGGAAGAGCTGGCAGCGCTCTGGGAGTGCAGGGATCCCTCCAATTGGGCGCTGAGAACCTTCATATCTTGGGGCCGCTGGTCGGGATCTTTGGCCAGACAGGAGAGCACCACCTGTTCCAGCTCCAGCGGAATCTCATAGGGCAAATTCGAGCGATCGAAGGGCTGAGGCTGTTGGTAATTGTGGGCCTCGTACCAGCCGGGGAAAGAATCGCTCTTGGGTCGCAGAGGTTGTTGCCCGGTCAACATGCGGTAGAGCACCACGCCAAACGAGTAGATATCCGAGCGGGCATCCAGGGCTTCCCCGCGCACCTGTTCGGGAGAGGCGTAGCGCACCGTACCCAAAAAGCCGGTGGTCTGGGTGCCAAGGGCAAGGGAAACCTCGCTGAGCAGCTTAGCAATGCCGAAATCCAAGATTTTGACGGTTTCCCCCAGGGTTTCATCTTTCAGGACGAAGAGGTTGCTGGGTTTGATGTCGCGATGGATCACCCCCTTGATGAGATGGCCATCCTGCTCGGTCTCTAGGTTGTGGGCGTAATAGAGACCGGCACACACTTGGCGGGCAATCCTCACCACCTGTTGAGGCGGCAGCACCGGCTGCTTGAGCATCAGCTCCCCCAAACTGCGCCCCGTCAGGTATTCCATCACCAGGTAAGGTTGGTCGTTCTCTAGGCCATAGTCCAATACCTTGACAATGGCAGGGTGCTCCCCCAGCAGCGTGCTGATGCGAATTTCCTGCTGAAAACGTTTGTGCAACTGGCGTCGGGTGTTGTCATCGCCTGCTAAGTTTTGGTGCAACAGCTTGACCGCCACCGGACGGTTGAACAGGCGCGTATCGACAGCCTTGAACACCCGCCCCATGCCACCTGCTGCAATGCTGTGAACCAGTTGATAGCGCTGGCCGATTACTTTTCCAGGAGCAAGCTGGTGCATAGGCAGCCTAGGAGCATGTACCCTCTGATTCTAATGCGTGTTTCTCGGGAGTTTCTCTTGCCTTTCTCCGGCCATCCCTGCCCAGCAGTCTTCATTCCCAATGTATTTGATGTGCTTTTAAGTACTTATTAAACGCCCTGCCAGTAATTGAAGGCCGGACAAAGTCTGTGGGGCATCGAGAGCTACTTGGATCTGGAGGGATCTGATAGACTCATGCGGGCGCTTTGCCGGGTCTGTTCATTAGCTGTCTGTCGGGTGATTTATGCTGGCTAACTGGCTGCAAATTTCGGGGATCCCTCTAGCCCTGATCGGCCCTGTTGAGAATCCGGTGCTGGTGTTTTTGATCATCCTGACCATCATGCTGGTGGCTCCCTTGCTATTTGAGCGGCTGCGCCTGCCGGGGATCATCGGGTTAATCTTGGCTGGGCTGGTGGTGGGGCCCTACGGCTTGGGCATCTTGCGGCGGGACGAGACCATCATCCTGCTGGGCACGGTGGGGCTGTTGTTTCTCATGTTCATGGCGGGGCTGGAGACCAGTCTGGAAGATTTGAAGCTCAATGCCGGGAAGGCCACCCTCTTCGGGGCGCTCACCTTTCTGTTGCCCATGCTCATCGGCACAGCAGCCATGTTGGCCATTGGGTATGGCTTTCTGGCGGCGGTGCTGGTGGCCTCTTGTTTTGCCTCTCACACCCTGATCGGTCTGCCCATCATCTCGAAGCTGGGGTTGATGCGCCTGCAGACGGTGACGGCAACTTTGGGGGCCACCCTTATCACGAATGTCCTGGCTTTGTTGGTGCTGGCGGTGGTGGTGCGCGCCCACCAAGGGGAGCTGTCGCTGCGCTTTTGGCTGACGTTGATCCCTTCCATTGCCCTCTACACCTTTGCCACCCTGTGGGGGGTGCCTAAGCTGGGCAGTTGGTTCTTTCAACGCTTTGGTCACGACGAGGGAGCAGAGTTTACTTTCGTGATCGCCACTTTGTTTGTGGTGGCCTACGGAGCGGGGTTGATCGGCATTGAGCCGGTGGTGGGAGCCTTTCTGGCCGGGACGGCCATCACCCCTATCATCCCCCAGCTCAGCCCCCTGATGAACCGGATTCAGTTTATCGGCAACACCCTGTTTGTGCCTTTCTTCTTGATCTCGGTGGGGATGCTGATCAATCCCGGTATTCTCTTGGGGGAGCCGCGCACGCTGCTGGTGGGCGGAGTGATGATCGCAGCGGAGGTGGTGAGCAAGTTTCTGGCCGCTTGGATCCCGGCCCAACTGTTTGGCTGGCGCTTTGCCAGCACGATGATCATGTTCGGTTTGTCGATGGCTCAGGCGGCGGCTACCCTGGCGGCGATCACGGTGGCCTTTCAGGTGGAGTTGGTGGATGAGCTGACGGTGAACGGCACCATTGCCATGATCCTCGTGACCTGTGTTGCCTCGCCTTGGATTGTGGCCCGCTGGGGAGAGCAAATGCAGCCAGCCGAAGTGGCGGCAGAGTCCACCGAATTGCCCAAGCCGGATTGGGGAGCTCGCGTCTTGGTGCCGGTGGCCAACCCGGATACTGAGAGGAACCTGTTACAGTTGGCTTTGATTTTGGCCAAAAAAGATGGGGGAACGCTGCTGCCGCTGCATGTTTTGTCTGACCGCGCCGGGATCTCGCCGGCAGCCCTGGCCCGGCAGGAGCAGTTGCTGACTTTCGCAGAAGCTCTGGCCCACAGCGCCGTGGCCCGAGTGGAGCCGATCCGGCGGGTGGATGACTCGGTGGAAAAAGGGATCATTCGCTCGGCGGCGGAACGGCAGGCAACCTTGGTGATCCTGGGCTGGAAGGGCTACTCCACCTATGCGGAGAACTTTTTCGGCAGCATCATTGACGCGGTGGTGCGGCAGGTGGGGATCCCAGTGTTGATCACGCGGTTTCCGGTACCCATCGAGACGGCGCGCCGCATCCTCTTGGTTGCACCGGAGCTGGAGGTCTCTCCCGGATCCCTGCAGCAGACCATTGGGCTGGCACAAACGCTGGCCGGCGAATTGAAAGCAGGTTTGCAGATCCTGCTGGTGCAAACCCGACCTGGGCGGAAAAGCTCCCCAGCCTTGCCGGCAGAAAGCTATGCCCACTTGCCGGTTCAGCGGGTGCAGGGGGGGGTGGTGGCGGAAGCCTTCAAAGCGCTGCAGCCAGGAGATGTGTTGGTATTGGTTCCCAGCGAAACCGGCAACCGGTCGCGTCTAGGCCGAGAGCCGGAGACCATCGCCCGCAACCGACCCAGCCTTCCCATCATCGTGGTGCATTTGCCACGGGATTCAGCTCATCCCTTGCGCCAAGGAGATGGGGTTCTGGCGGCCGCAGAGCCCACTTGACAGGGATGGCATTGGGGTGTTGTCTGGCGGACTGGAGCTCTTGTCTCAACGACGCCCCGGCTCCCTTGGTAAACTGGGATACCCCAGGTTCGGAGCAGTCGTGAGCCAGAAGGGAGGCCCAGAGCCATAGACTATGTTGATTGAGGAAGTGGGGATGGTACCCTACGGAGCACAGGAGCATGACTCTAGTCAATAATAAGCTCAACTATACTGAAAATGATGTATAATATGTTCAGTACGGATTACTACCAGTTGATCTTTCTGTTTACTTTCGAGTCTGCCAACATGGTAGCCAAAGCAAAGCAGAAAATTGGTAGTAAGACGACACGGAAACTGCGCTTTGGGTATTCTACTCAAAGCTTTGCGGGATACCGCCATTCTGTTTGGACTCCGTCCCGCTAACGCGAATGGAAACAAACAGAATGCTATCGCTGCATAGTTGAACAGTGATGTTCAGCAGTGTTCAGCGTAAATGTATCAGTATGGTTGCCTATTTGCTGGAAGTCGGCTGTGAAGAGCTCCCAGCCAGTTTTGTGGATTCGGCTCTGGAGCAGTGGCGAACCGGGATCCCGGCCTCTTTGGCGGAGGCCCATTTGCAAGCGGAGCAGATGCAGCTTTTCGGTACGCCGCGCCGCCTGGCGGTTCTGTTGCAGGGGTTGCCCACCCAGCAGCCGGATCGCACTTTGGAGGTGAAGGGGCCGCCAGTGCAGGTGGCCTACCAAGATGGCCGGCTCACCCCCGCCGGGGAAAAATTTGCCCAAAAACAAGGGGTGGATCCCGGCAGCCTGGAGATCCGGCAAGTGGGCAAGGGATCCTTTGTGTTTGCGGTGCAGCGGGTGCGGGGCCGACCGACGGCGGCGGTGCTCCAGGAATTGGCGCCCACCTGGATCACCAGCTTGAGCGGCGAACGGCTGATGCGCTGGGGCTATGGAGACCTGAAGTTTCCCCGTCCCATCCGCTGGCTGGTTTCCCTTTGGGAGGATCAGGTGTTGCCTTTGCTCTGGCCTACCTCCGAGGGAAATCCTTTGCCGGGCTTGGTGGCGGGGCGGGTGAGCCGGGGGCACCGCGTTTTGGGATCCCAGCAGGTTGTCCTGGAGCGGGCCGAGAGCTACGTTCAGCAAATGCAAGAGGCGGGGGTCAGCCCCGATCCAACAGCGCGAGAGGCATACATTCAGGCTGAGGTGACCAAGCTGGCCAGGCAAGTGAATGGGGAAGCCCAGATCCCTGCTCCTTTGCTGCGGGAGGTGGTGCACTTGGTGGAGTGGCCGACGGCGGTTTTGGGGCGCTTTGAGCCAGAGTTTTTGCGCTTGCCCCCTGCGGTGATCGAGACGGTGATGATCACTCACCAGCGCTACTTCCCAGTACGGGATGGCCGGGATCCCAGAAAATTGCTGCCCTATTTCATCACCATCTCCAACGGCGACCCCCGGCAATCGGAGCGGATCGGGGCAGGCAACAGCCGTGTGGTGCGGGCGCGCCTGGCGGATGCCCGCTTTTTCTACGAGGAGGATCGGCGGATCCCCTTGGCGCAGCGGGTGGAACGCCTGCAGGCGGTTACTTTTGCCGAAGGGCTGGGCTCCATGCGGGACAAGGTGGAGCGCATCCGCCACATCAGCCGCCTCATTGCCGCTGCCCTGAACTTGGATCCCCAGGAGCAGGCGCTGGTGGATCGCACGGCTTACCTGTGCAAGGCGGATCTGGTTACCCAAATGGTGTACGAGTTCCCGGAGCTGCAGGGGATCATGGGAGCCGAGTATGCCCGCCACGACGGTGAGCCGGAGGCGGTGGCCGAGGGGATCGAGCAGCACTACTGGCCTTTGGGGGCGGGGGACGCTTTGCCCAATTCCTTGACCGGGCGGGTGGTGGGCTGGGCGGATCGCCTGGATACCTTGGTGGGCATGTTTCGCTTGGGGCGGATCCCCACCGGCTCCTCGGATCGCTTTGCCCTGCGGCGGGCCGCCAACAGCCTGGTGCTGGTTGCCTGGGATGCCGGCTGGACTTTTGACTTCAACTTGCTGTTGCAGAGCGTGGTGCAGGACTATGCCGTTCGCGCTGGCGGGCCGCAGGCCTTGGGAGATGTCCACACCTTGCGAGCCTTGCAGGAGTTTTTGGCCCAACGGATACAGACCCTTTTGCAGGAGGAAAAACGGATTGATTACGACTTGGTCAGGGCCGTAGTGGGGGATCCAGAGTCCGTCAAAGCGGAGGATCCCCAGAAGGCCGAGCTCACCTTGCGGGCCCTGGGCAACCTGCCCTTGACTTTGCTGCGGGCGGAGTACCTGCAACACCTGCGGGCCACCGGGGAATTGGCGGATCTCTATCCCACCCTCAATCGCTGCGCCCGCCTAGCAGCCCAAGGGGATTTGGACTACGGTGTAACAGATCCAGCAGCCGCCGTGGATCCCGACCAGTTGCAGGAGGCGGCAGAAAGGGAGTTGTACGAGGCTTGCCAGAAAATCTATCGTCTGGGGGTGGAGCCGGCCTTACGGGGAGATTTTGTTCCCTTGGTGGAAGCTCTGCAAGCGGCAGCCCCTCAGGTAGCCCAGTTTTTTGAAGCCGTTCTGGTGATGGATCCGGATCCTGTGCGACGGGCCAGCCGGCTCAATTTGCTGGGAGTATTGCGCAACCAGTCGCGCCTGTTGGGGGACATGGGGGCTGTGGTCATGGCAGGGGAATCCTCGCCGGAGAAGACCCCCTAGCCGTTTCAGATCAGTTTACTTCGAGACAGATCCCCCTCACCCCCAGCTTCTCTCCCAGAGGGAGCTACCCCCCAAGGACTCTGTCCCACTGGCGCGAACGGCTTGGGAATGGACATATCGTCATTTCCACTCAAACTCAGAACACTTTGCCCACACCTAAACCGTTGGTCGCGTCTTCGCGTCAGCGTTGCGGAGCAATAGCGTTGCGGAGCAATAATGCAGGGGGTTAGAAGGTTTTTCAAGGACTCCGTCCCGCTGGCGCGATCAGTAGCCCAGGCGTCTCATCTTAACCTGAACAACCATACGATTTATCCAAGAAATTGCAAACACTGCTGCAAAGCCCGCTGCACCGAGCCTAGGTAGCCCTCTCCAAACAGGTTGAGATGGTTGAGCCAGTGGTAGAGCTGGTAGAGGGGCTTGCGGTGAGGATATCCCTTATCCAAAGGATAGGTCTGCTGATAAGCCCGATAGAACTCCGGCGGAAAGCCGCCAAACAGTTCTGTCATCGCCAGATCCGTCTCCCGATCCCCGTAGTAGGTGGCCGGATCGAAAATCACCGGGGATCCATCGGCCAAGGCCCCGTAGTTGCCGCCCCACAGATCTCCATGCAACAGAGCGGGTTCTGGCCTGTAGTCCTGAAAAAAGGCTTCCAGCTCCGCCATTACCCGTTCGGCTTGGGCCACCCACGTGCCGCGATACCCCTGTTGGCAAGCCAATTTCACCTGGTAGAGCAGCCGCTGTTCCCGATAAAAATCCGGCCAATTCTGCCGCCAACTGTTGATCTGCGGCGTGGAGCCGATGGTGTTGTCGCGCTCCCAACCGTAGCTGCCGTTGGGGGATAGGGTGCGGTGCAACTGGGCCAACTGGGATCCCAACAAACCCGCAGTCTGCGGACGGGGCGAGGTTAGCTCCAGGTATTCCAGCACCAAGTAGGCCTGCTCTCCTACGGATCCCCAGATGATGGGCTGGGGCACGCGAATGGCCTGGGCGGCCGCTAGGGTTTGCAAGCCCGCAGCTTCCGCTGCAAACATCTCCAGCGCCCTTTCTCCCCCACGGGCCAATTTGACGAAGTAGTCTTTTACCCCTTCTGCAAGAGGGCTTTGGGAAGCGCAGGAAAACCGATAGGTGGCGTTGATGCTGCCTCCGCCCACAGAACGATACTGTAGGGGCTGGATGGGATCCCCTGTTGCTTCTGAAAGGTGCTGGGCGATGGTCTGCCAAAGAGTTTGCATCAGCAGCAAAAGTCAATTGTCGGAGAAAAACAGGTACTTATGGTCATTTCGGGTAGTCATTTCAGGTTAGGGTGAGACGCCTGAGCCATTGCCTGGGCCATTGAGAAAAGCCCTATGGCCCCGTGCATTCAAAGTTTTAGGTGTGGGCGCAGTCTCCTGGTTTAATTGAAATGACCATAACTCTTTTTTTGTGCTACTTTCACCTTCTCATTCTCAAGAGCACAGTCAATAGCGCGAGGACTCCGTCCCGCTGGCAGGACGGGTTGGACGCCAGACCGGGCTCTATCCTTCAGTCGAGCTTCTGGGTACTGGTCTCCGTCTTGCTGCAGGGCAGCCGAGTCTATCTTGCGCTCGCGGGTCTTGACTTTTGTCGGCCTCAGGTCTTCTCGGTTCAGCCGAGGTCTACCTCCATGCCTTCTTAGCTGCAGGGCCGTCTCATTCTTAAATGAATTGACCCTGTTCCTAACCTGTGGGGCTCTGGGGTCTTGAGCTTCCGCCTCCTATGGGGAAAGTGGGGGGAGAGCTGTATCTCAAATTAAGTTCGAATTGAGGTCAGCATTAGCGGCGGAGAGGCTCAGAAATGGCCACCACATCCTGCAGAAACTGATCCTGTTGCTGGCGCAAAATGCCCAGGTCAGGACCTTGGTTGAGCAGGACAAAGTGGATGCCATTCGGCAGCTGCCCCATCGTCATCAGCCGATCCGCAGCGGATCCCACCTGAGCAGCCGTGCCTGGGGGCAAGGTGCGCGCCCGCAGGGTGCTATGGCCAGTGCCCGCTCTGGGCAAGATCCGAGTCGGATCCCCATCTGTGAAATCTACCAGGTGTTCCCAGAGATGAGCTAGGGCGCGGGGGGAAAGGTACAGCGCTCGCCCTCTTTGCCCCAGGCGAATGTCTTGCTCGGCGGGGGCCATTTGGGAATCCAGGCGGGAAATGGGCTGAGCCACCAACCGCTGCCGCAGGTACTCCAGCAGGGCTGTTTCGCCCCCCAGTTCCGCCAACAGGGCTTCTGCCATGGCTCGGTCGTTGCTGCCATTGAGGATCTGCAACAGGGATCCCAGCCGTAGCGAGGTGTAGCTGGCCAGGCAGTGGGCGTCCGCGGGGAGGGCTGTTAGGACTGACACCGAGCCGCGAATGACAACCGGATGGGGTTGTTGAGTATTGCTGAGGAGTTCTGCCAAACGCTGAGCGCCGCCCAAAGGATCGGGTTGGCCCAGCAAACGGAAGGGGGGCAACACCTTCACATCCCCGTCGATCTGGCGAATGTTGAGGCTATGCAAATGGCGGGCCAGCTCTGCCACATTCGCTTCCGTGAAATAGGGATCCCCGCCACCCACCAGGATCAAATCTCCCGTCAAGCGATGGCCCAACCGATGGCCTGTGGTGTAGAAGCGGGTCTCAAAGCGATGCTCGTAACCCCAAGTCTCCAGGGCCATCAAGCTGATGGCCAACTGATCCAAGGCTCCCACCGGCAAAGGTCGATCCAGCCCATGCTCCGCCAACAGCTCCCCTTCCGGCGTCCAGAGCAGGATCCCCTGTTGAGAGAGCGCTCCCCCTTGGGCCGCCAATCCTTGCAAAAAGCCGGACAAGACCGAAGCGTAAGGAGAATCTTCCCACTGCGGCGATTGGGCGCGGGGCCACCAAGGGGGAAGGCCCGGAGTCCCACTTGGGGAAGGCAGCGGCGGCGGTGGAGTGGGGATGGGGGGGAAGGGATTCTGAGTCAATGTGGGAGACTCGACTTCAGCACCTGTGGGGTTGCTCCAGCAGGCCCCCAAGGCCAAAGCACCAGCTAACGGGATCCCTGCCCAGAGGAGACGACGATGGGGGCGCAACCCCTGTGGGATAAGCGGCATGATGACCTCACAAAGACACTTGCAAAGGACAACGGGCTGGCAAAAGACTTGACGCTACTCTAGTGCCATCCGAACTGCCTTGGCAAATCTCTGTGCCAGCCTTTTCCAGCGTTATCGACTCCGGCCAAGGCAAGCCCATCTTTTGCTTGTCAGGGATCCCAGTCAGCTGTGACGTAAACTACCCGACACCAACCGCTAGGCGGTACGGAGCGGGCTTTTAGTAGCCCTGCAGTTAGCAAGCCAACCACGAGCCTCTGGGGTGGTTTACAGCACCCCCAATCGACCGTTACCAGTGCCTTAAACAACCGTTTCTGGTGTCCGCAGTATTATTATAGCATTCCTCCCGACACCGACCCTACGGGTACAGTGCGGGGCTCCTGCAATTTCTAGCTGATGGGTAGCCAAAAAATGTTGTGTGGCCTGATGGATATCTTTATGGATATCTTTTGCAACTGTAATGGCCGCAGATCGTCTGTTGGCTGTGCAAGGGCTAGGCCGTACTGCAGATCACACAACCTTCTCGGCAAACCGTAAGCTCCTTCTCTCCTTCTCCTCAGTAAAAGATAAAATAGGGCGATTTAGATTCCGAGCATTCCAGGCCGCCGATGGGAAACAGTCAAACCGGGGAGATGGTTCAATCGGAAAAGCAGGCTTTCCTGGAACGGTGGCATGACATTCTCGCCCCCAACTCCCTGGGCTACCGCATTCGATTGTTGTCTCAATTGGTGCGGCGGAAGTTGCAGTCTCATTTGGAGCCTTTTGGCCTGACCATCTCCCATTGGGTGGTGCTCTGCTGCCTTTGGGAAGAAGACGGGATCCCTACTTCCACTATTTGTGAGCGCTTGCAGCAGTTGGGGGGCACCATGACCGGGGTGTTGGATGGCATGGAAAAACGGGAGCTGATCCGGCGGCAGCGAGATCCTGAGGATCGGCGGATTTGGCGGGTCTACCTCACACCTGCAGGGGAGGAGCTGAAAGACGTTTTACCCCCTCTGATTTGGCAGTTGCGGGAGCAAACCTACGGCTGTCTCAGCCTAGAAGAACAGGCAACCCTCTCGCGGTTGGTGGATCGGCTGATCGCCCATCTGTCAGCTAGAAATCGCAGGAGCCCCGCACTGTACCCGTAGGGTCAGTGCCGAGAGGAATGCGAGGTTACAATAGAACTATGACCCAAGTCCTGACCGTATCCTGCAAGCTCAAGGCGTCCCAGTCGCAAGCCGCCAAATTGGACGCGACTTTGGAGGCTTTTGGCCAAGCCTTGAATTGGGTCAACCAGAACACGCCGGAGAAAGTCGCCAACGCCGTTAAGCTCCAGTCTCTGTGCTACCGCGAAATCCGTGCCCGGTTCGGCTTATCCAGTAACTTGGCAAGGACTACGTCCCGCTTACGCGACCAGCAGGTCTGCAGACGGCTGGCCGGCGCCCGTAAAGTTGCCCAACAGAAAAACCGCCCCGTCAAAGCGTTCAAAGGGGGCTTCGCTACCTACGACGCTCGTATCTTTTCGTTCCGCGAGAAAGACTGGACGGTGTCGCTGACCACGGTGGAGGGTCGGGAGCGCTTTGAGCTGGCGATTGGCCGCTACCAGAGAGAACGGCTGGCTGGTTCCAACCCCAAATCTGCCACCCTGGTCAAGCGTAAAGACGGCTCCTACTCCATTCAAATCTGTGTGGAAGCGGAGCCATCCCCGCCGCAACGCACGGGCAGAGTGCTGGGGGTGGACTTGGGGAGGACGGATATTGCCCATACGTCAGAGGGGGACAACTGGAATGGACAGCAGTTGAACCGAGTCCGAGACCACTACTCCCGATTGAGGGCGGTACTCCAACGCAAAGCCAGTAAGGGCACACGCAGTTCGCGGCGCAGATGCCGTCAACTGTTGCAACGGCTGTCTGGCAAGGAGAGACGCTTTCAGGCGTGGGTCAATCATCGCATCTCCAAAGCTATTGTCTCTAGGGCAAAGGCTACCAACAGCGCTATCGCCCTGGAAGACCTGACAGGGATCCGGGAAAGAGTCAATCAACAACCCCGCAGCAAAGCCGAGCGGCGCAGGGCCAACAGTTGGGCGTTCTACCAACTACGTCAGTTTCTGGAGTACAAGGCGAGGGTTGCAGGGGTTTCTCTGATTCTTGTGCCGCCCGCCTACACGTCGCAGACCTGCCACAAGTGTTTGCATATCCATCCCGATCCTGCGCAATCCTACCGCAGTGGTAAGTCGTTCAAGTGTGGGCACTGTGGATGGGAAGGAGATGCGGATTTGAATGGTGCGAATGTGATTGCGCTTTTGGGGGCTGCCGTAAACCAGCCTAGAGGTTCGGGCCTGTTTTGTTCTCTGGTAGAGCAGAGCAGGCCCAGGGCTACTGAAAGCCCGCTCCGTACCGCTTAGCGGTCGGAGCCGGGTAGTTTACTGGATCCAGATGCGGCTGTGCTGGCGGAGCCAAGTCAATAGTCTTTATCTTGAGAGCGCCTTTGAGGGAGGGCGGAGCTTTGTCTGGCGATTTGCTGATCCGAAATGCTGAGCTGCTGGTGCCGGAAGGGGATCCCTGGCGGGGAGATGTGCTGGTGCGGGAGGGGCGCATTGCCCAAATCGGCCAAAACCTCTCGCCAGAAGGGGTGGCCAAGGTCATCGACGCCGAGGGCCATACCTTGATGCCGGGGGTGATCGATCCGCAAGTTCACTTCCGCGAGCCGGGCCGAGAGCACAAAGAAGACCTGCAGACGGGATCCTGGGCCTGTGCCCGGGGCGGGGTGACCAGCTTTTTGGAGATGCCCAACACCGACCCGCTGACGATTGACCAAGCGACGCTGGATGACAAGTTGGCCCGTGCAGGCAGCAAGTGTGTGGTCAATTACGGCTTTTTCATCGGGGCCACTGCCGATAACTTAGAAGAGTTGCAAACGGTGCAGGGAGCCTGTGGCATCAAAATCTTCATGGGATCCATGCATGGGCCCCTGTTGGTGGATGATCAGGCGGCGCTAGAACGGATTTTCGGGGAAACGGATCCCAACTTCTTAATTGCCGTCCATGCTGAAGATCTGTCTCGCATCAAAGCCCGTAAGGCCCTGTTTGCCGGACGCACAGATGTAGCCGTTCACTCGCAAATTCAGGACGAGGAATCGGCCCTGATCGCCTCACGGCGGGCTTTGGACTTGGCCACCCGCTACCGCCATCGGCTGCACATTTTGCACCTCTCCACCGGCCTAGAGGTGGAACTGCTGCGCCAGCACAAGCCGGCCTGGGTGACGGCAGAAGTGACCCCTCAGCACCTGCTGCTCAGCACCGCCGATTACGCCCGGCTGGGATCCCTGGCCCAGATGAACCCCCCCCTGCGGGATCCCGCTAACCTGGCCCAACTGTGGCAGGGGCTGCAGGACGGGATCCTGGATTGCATTGCCACCGACCATGCCCCTCATACTTTGGAAGAAAAGGCTCAGCCCTATCCCCACTCCCCCTCGGGTATGCCGGGAGTAGAGACGGCCTTGCCCCTGATGTTGACGGCAGCCCAGCAGGGGCGTTGTACGCTGGCGCAGGTGGTGCGGTGGATGTGTGAGGCGCCGGCCCGCCTCTACGGGATCCCCAACAAAGGGCGGCTGCAGGTGGGCTACGACGCCGACCTGGTGCTGGTGGATCGCCACACACCCAAACCGGTGCGGCGGGAAGAGCTGCTGACCAAATGCGGCTGGAGTCCCTTCGAGGGCTGGGAATTGGTGGGCTGGCCCCTAGTCACGATCGTGGGCGGACAGATTGCCTTTCAAAACGGCCAGGTGGATCCCTCGGTGCGGGGAAAGGCTCTTCAGTTTCAGCGCTAGCCAGGGATCCCTGCTATCCCGCAAGGGCTTCCGATAGCAGCAGGACAGAAGTGGCGCAGTAGCCTATCCTAGCTTCCCTCTCCCTTTGTGGGAGAGAAGCCAGGCCTGAGGGCGGGATGGCGCAAAAGCCTCAGGAACGGTCTCAGGCTGGTTTGCCGATCACCACACACCTCGGCCTGCTGGGTCCGGCAACTCTGGCCCAGAAACTCGTGTTACTCTGAAAATGATAATTACTGATAATCAAAATTGAAAACAGCAAGGAGGGCCTCATGAAAGTTGCCTACGTGTTCACTCACCCTCGCTGCGGCACCTATAAGTTGGGCCAGATGATCCTGCCCCAGCTAGAAGCAGGGGTGCATGGAGCGCAGGTGGTGGGCATGTTCTTTTTCGACGACAACTGCTTTGTTTTGCGGCAGGGGGATCCCATCGGCGAGCGCCTGGCCAAGATTGCCGAAGCGCAGAACATTTTGCTGATGATGTGCGACATGTGCGCCCTGGAGCGCAACCTGGCGGAAGGGGAACCCAAGTGGTGCGACTCAAAAGGCCAGGGGCGCAAGGAGCCGGGCCATTGTGTTCCCAAAAACGTGGTCAAAGGGGTGCAGGTGGGCTGCTTCCCCGACCTCTACGCGGCCTTGCAAGACAACCCACCTGACCAGGTGATCAGCCTCTAGCCAACTGGCCTAGCTGACGGCTACAGCAGCAGGCGGCTCTTGGCGGGGCTGAGAGCCGATCTTGCGGAAGATCAGCCGCTCGTTGGCCACCTCCACCAGGATGCGGTCGCCGGGCAGGAACTCGTTTTCCAGCAGCTTGGTGGCGATGGGGTTTTCGATCTCCCGCTGAATCACCCGCTTCAGGGGGCGGGCCCCAAACATGGGGTCGTAGCCCAGCTCGGCCAGGTAGTCCTTAGCCTCTTCGGTAAGCAGGAGCTCGATTTGCTGATCCGCCAGCAACTGCTCCACCCGCCGCATCTGCAGACTGACGATCTGGCGGATTTGCTCTCGGGTGAGGGCGTGGAAGATGATGATCTCGTCCACGCGGTTGAGGAACTCCGGCCGGAAGTGCTGCCGCAACAGAGTCAGCACCTGGCTTTTCATCTCCTCATAGCGGCTTTCATCGGCCCCAATTTCCAGGATGAGGTCGCTGCCAATGTTGCTGGTCATGATGATGATGGTGTTTTTGAAGTCCACTGTCCGCCCTTGGGAGTCGGTGATGCGGCCATCGTCCAGCACCTGCAGCAGGATGTTGAAAACATCGGGATGGGCTTTTTCCACCTCGTCAAAGAGCACCACCGAGTAGGGGCGGCGCCGCACCGCCTCAGAGAGCTGCCCGCCTTCTTCGTAGCCCACGTAGCCTGGAGGAGCTCCGATTAGACGAGAGACC
This sequence comes from Thermostichus sp. OS-CIW-29, assembly GCF_054058195.1. Taxonomy (NCBI): domain Bacteria; kingdom Bacillati; phylum Cyanobacteriota; class Cyanophyceae; order Thermostichales; family Thermostichaceae; genus Thermostichus; species Thermostichus sp. OS-CIW-29. The sequence continues at coordinate 8,507 of NZ_JBSSAB010000025.1, read as the reverse complement.
GAGTGCTTCTCCATGTACTCGGACATGTCGATGCGCACCATCGCCTCGGAAGTGTCGAAGAGGAACTCCGCCAAAGCACGGGCCAGCTCGGTTTTCCCCACGCCAGTGGGCCCCATGAACAGGAAAGAGCCGATGGGGCGATTGGGATCCTTCATGCCGGCCCGGGCGCGCCGAATGGCTGCCGCTACGGCGGCTACCGCCTCGTCTTGGCCCACCACCCGCTGGTGCAAATGGGCTTCCAGGCGCAGCAGCTTCTGCTTTTCCGACTCCATCAGGCTGGTGACTGGGATCCCGGTCCAGCGGGAGACGATCTCAGCGATATCTTCAGGAGTCACTTGCTCCCGCAGCAGCGGCTCGCCGTTGGTCTGCAGCTTGGCCAGGTGAGCCTCCTGCTCTTGGATTTGCCGCTCCAATTCCATCAGCTTGCCGTACTTGAGCTCGGCAGCGCGGTTGAGGTCATATTTTTGTTCAGCCTGTTCGATTTGAAGCTTGACGGCGTCCCGCTCGGCTTTAAGGCTTTGCAGGCGTTCGATAGCCTCTTTTTCAAATTGCCAGCGAGCATTCAACTCCCGTTGTCGCTCCGTCAGGTTGGCCAGCTCCTGCTCAATTTTGCTGAGGCGATCTCTAGAGGCAGCATCATCTTCTTTTTTCAGGGAGAGCTCCTCCATCTGCAGTTGCATGATGCGCCGGTCGATCTCGTCCAGCTCGACGGGCTTGGAGGTGATCTCCATCTTCAGCTTGGCCGCCGCCTCGTCCACCAGGTCGATGGCTTTGTCGGGCAGGAAGCGCTCGGAGATGTAGCGGTTGGAGAGCACCGCTGCCGCCACCAAGGCGGAGTCGCTGATTTTGACCCCATGGTGCAGCTCGTAGCGCTCTTTGAGGCCGCGCAGGATGGAGATGGTATCTTCCACCGAAGGCTGATCCACGTACACCGGCTGAAAGCGGCGTTCTAGGGCCGCATCTTTTTCGATGTGCTTGCGGTATTCATCCAAAGTGGTGGCACCAATACAGCGCAATTCGCCCCGTGCCAGCATGGGTTTGAGCAAGTTGCCGGCATCCATGGCCCCTTCGCCGGCCCCGGCGCCGACAACGGTGTGCAACTCGTCGATGAAGAGGATGATCTGGCCTTCGGATTCAGTGACCTCTTTGAGCACAGCTTTGAGGCGGTCTTCAAATTCCCCGCGGTACTTGGCCCCGGCAATGAGAGCGCCCATGTCCAGAGCAATGACTCGCCGGTTTTTCAGAGACTCCGGCACATCTCCCCGGTTGATGCGCTGGGCTAGGCCCTCCACAATGGCTGTTTTCCCCACGCCGGGTTCGCCGATGAGGACGGGGTTGTTTTTGGTGCGGCGGGAGAGCACCTGAATGACGCGGCGGATCTCGTCATCTCGCCCGATCACCGGGTCCAGCTTCCCTTCGCGGGCCGCCTGGGTGAGATCGCGGCCATAGCGCTCCAGGGCTTCGTAGCGGGATTCGGGGTTTTTGTCGGTGACCCGCTGTTTGCCTCGCACCTCTTTGATGACCGGTTTGAGGCGCTCTACCGTCAGGCCCAGGGGTGCCAAGACCCGCTTGCCCACCCGCTCATCTTGCAGGGATCCCAAAAACAAGTGCTCCACCGAGATGAAATCATCGCCGTACTCTTTGCGAAACTCCTCGGCCCGATCCAGGGTGGTTTCCAGGCCGCGACCCAAGTAGAGCTGATCCACCCGCGCCAACTTGGGCTGCTGGTTGATGAAGCTTTCCACTTTATCCCGCACCAGCTTTGGATCGATACCCGCCCGTTGCAGGAGGGTTTGGGTGAGCCCCCCCTCTTGATCCAGAAGGGAGATCAGCAAATGCTCGGTTTCCAACTGTTGCTGCTGGTGCCGCCGGGCCACATCTTGGGACTGGACAATGGCGCTCCAAGCTTTTTCGGTAAATTGATTGGGATTGGTGGGCTGCATAGGAGTTCGGCAGAGCTTTGCTACTCAGTATAGGAAGGCAATACAGACACAGGGAGCACCCTGGACTCTTTCGGGGCAGTAGAGCTGGGTGCCGGAAGCTCCGGTAGGATCTTCCTGATCTAGGTATCGCCTATTTTGCCAGAGCCAGAGTTCGCAACAACCGTCCTCTCCAGCTGCGATCCATGGAGGGATCCCCGCCTTATTCTTCTTCTTCGTAGGGACGGCCTTCCCCGATTACCGCCAGGTCAATTTGTTGGCGGTAGTAATCCACGTTCTTAATCTGCACCTCCACCCGATCCCCCAGGCGAAACTGGCGCCGACTCTTGCGTCCCACCAGCGCCTGCTGACGGCTGCGGTACTCGTACCAATCGTTTTTCAGGGTGCTGACCCGCACCAAGCCTTCCGCCAAGATGGGATCCACCTGGACAAAAAAGCCGTAGTTCTGGACACCGATGATTAGGCCGGGGAACACCTCTCCCAGGTGCTTTTGCATGAACTCAGAGCGCTTCAGGCCCATCAGCTCCCGTTCCGCCTGCTGACGGATCCGGTACCCCTCCTGAATTTTGGGCAGTTGCGCCTGGAGAAACGCCTGCCATTCCTCCTGCACCTTGGGCGGCAACACTTGCCAGTCGATTTGGCCGTAGCCGCTGGGGCCGTGCAGATCCACCACAGTTTTGGAGCGAGGGCTGCGGCGATCGCGTCCTTTGCTCAGGGCCAGGTGCAGAGCACGCAAATTGAGCAAGTCGGCATAGCGGCGCAAGGGGGCCGTAAAGGTGGCGTAGGGTTCTTTGAGGCCCAACCCAAAATGGCCGAGTTGCTCTTCCAGAGGCTGGAGACGATACTCGACCGGGGGCAAGGTGGCCAGCATCTGCGCCACCAAGGCCGGGCTCGCGCCAGAGGCCAACACATCGGGAGCGGTGATGCGGGCACAAATCCGCTGCCAGTCCGCCAGAGTTACGACAGCGGGATCTTGCAAATTCAGATCCAGCTTCATGGCATTGGCCAGGCGCAAAAAGCTCTGCAGGGCCTCGGCGGCAGGGGCAGGCTGCACGCGGGCCAAAGAAGGGATCCCCAACTGGCGCAAATGGTGGCCCAGGATTTGGTTGGCCAGCAGGAGAATTTCCGTCATCAGGGCATGGGCGCCGAGGCGATCGCTGATCAAGAGGGGGCCGTAGCCGCTTTCGTCCGCAGAGTGGGGAGTGAGCAAATCCAACAGGGGCAGGTCAAATCCCCCCGCCTGGTGACGTTTGGCCCGTAGGATCTGGCTAAGGCGCAGCAGGTTTTGCAGCAGGGCCATCAACTCCGGCACTTCTTCGTCGGGGCCCAAGTCGGCGGTGGTGGCCAAAAGAGCCTGCACCTGACCATAGGACAGGTGAGCCCGCGATTGCACCAGGCTGGGGTAAATCTCGAAGTTTTGTACCACCCCTTCTGGGTCGAGGGTCACTAGCAGTGAATAGGCCAAGCGCTCCTGCTGTGGCAACAGAGCCAGGCGGTTGTGCACCTCCGGCGGAAAGAGAGGCAGCACCATCGTATCGAGGTAGACGGTGGCCGTCCGCTGCTGAGCCTCTTGCTCCAAGGGGTGGTCGGGATCCAGCCAGTGGGCTACGTCGGCAATGTGGATCCCCAGCAGCCAGTGGTCATTCTCTTGCCGCTGCAAGGAAACAGCCACGTTGGGTTCCAAGCCGTGGGGATGCTGCAGATCCAAAGGCTCCAAAGTGATGCAAAACCAATCGCGCAGATCGCGGCGGCCCTTTTGGTCAGAGCGGCTGAGCTTTTTGGGCAGAGCTGCTGCTGCCTCCAACACTGGAGCGGGAAACTCCTGCGGTAGGTCGTACTTGCAACAGACCAAATCTGCATCGATGGAGGCCTCTGGGCCGTCGCCCAAAATTTTGCGAATGGTTCCGGTTGGGGGCAGATCCCCCAGCGGGTAGCGATTCACCTCCACATAGGCCACCCGACCTTCCGCCAGCTCGACAGGGGATCCCTCCGTCAGGGCCAGCTCGAACAGCAGCCGGTCGTCCAAGGGCACCACCCGAAAACCCTGTTCCGTCTGTTTGAGGCGACCCACCAGGGCAGAATTGGCCCGCTCCACAACGGCCACCACCTCTCCCTCAGGGCTGCGGCGACGGTTGCCATCTTTGGTGACCCGCGCCAACACCTGATCCCCATTCCAGGCGCCGCTGAGGTTGCTGCCGTGGATGTACACATCCTCCACCCCCGGCTCGTCCCGAATGGCGAAGCAAAAGCCTTTGCTGGAACAGCGCAAACGCCCCACCACCAAAGATTCGTCCGGCTTGCGCCGATAGCGAGGGGGATCCCCTAGTCGTTCCAGAAACCCGGCCCGCACCAGGCCATCGAGGGCAATCTCGAGCATTTCCGGCGCTTCTGGGTCGGGGGACTGCAAGAGGGCAAGAAGAGTATCTTTGTCGGTCAATTGATCGGGAGGCTGAGAGAGAAAATGCTGAAAAATTCGAGAGAAGTCCATTTTGGGTATTGGCAAAGGGTATTGGCAAAAAAGAAAAAGAGGGGTTAAGACATCGCAAGACCCAACCCGTTGGCGTTAGTCACGCTGGCCGGTGACAATGAAGGCAACCCGCTGGCCGATGTTGGTGCTGTGGTCGGCCAGACGCTCCAGGTAACGGATCGCCAGCAACATCAATAGAATAGGCTCGACCGATCCGCGAATGTCAGACTGCTGCGCCAACGTATTGTAAAGGTTAGTGTAATCTTCATCAACGGCGTCGTCTTCCCGCTTCAGTTGTCGGCCCAGGTCGGCGTCCAATTCCGTCAGGGCCACCAGGCTGTGGCTGAGCATTTTCTGGCAGCGCTGCATCATCACGCGAATACGACCCAGCTCCGGAGGCGGCGGGTACATGACCAAGCGCAGGGCCACTTCGGCCAAGTCTTTGGCGTAGTCGCCAATCCGCTCCAGATCGCGTACCAGTTGCATCAGGGTACTGATCCAGCGCAGATCCCGCGCCACCGGGGAGCGCAAGGCAATCAAATTAATACAGTCTTTCTCGATTTGACGATAAAAACGGTCAATTTGCTTGTCTTGGGCGATCACCTGTTCGGCGGCGGCCAAGTTCTGTTCAAACAGGGCCTGCTGGGCCAAGACCACCGACTTTTCCACCAGCGCCCCCATGCGCAGCACGTCCTGCTGTACCCGTTTGATGTGAAGTTGCAGCTCGGCTTGCCCCATGGCTTTCTCCCATGAATGTGGGCAGGGGGGAAATGTCTGCAGTCGTTTTGGATTCAACAGAGCCAGTTGATCTCAATCATGGCAAACTTCGCCTGGAATAGGGGCAGGGAAGATGGCCAACTTGGGGGAAGATGAAAATAGCGGTTGCCCTTTGAGGGGGATTCGTCTGTCTGGAGTTCTCGGGTTGCTTTGTCATTGAGACGGTCTCATGGCTCTCCCCCCTATCGTTGTGTTGGACGATGATCCCACCGGATCCCAAACCGTTCACAGTTGCTTGCTCCTCACCCGCTGGGATCCGCAGACTTTGAAGCTGGGGTTGCAGGATAGCTCGCCAATTCGCTTTATCCTCACCAATACTCGGGCTTTGCCCCCGGCGAAGGCAGCGGAGGTGACGCGGTCGGTATGTGGGGCGTTGAAGGAGGTGATGGCGGAGCTGGGATGTGAGCAGGCTATTTTCGTCAGCCGCTCCGACTCGACGCTGCGGGGGCATTACCCCCTGGAAACGGATGTGATGGCAGCAGAGCTGGGGCCTTTTGATGCCCATTTTCTGGTGCCGGCCTTTTTTGAGGGAGGGCGCATCACCCGCAACAGTGTCCACTACCTACGGGTGGGGGAGCGCTGGGTGCCGGTGCATGAGACGGAGTTTGCTCGGGATGCGGTGTTTGGCTACCACCACAGCTATTTGCCGGACTATGTGCAGGAGAAAACCCAGGGGCGGATCCGGGCTGAGCAGGTGGAGCGATTGACCCTAGAGCAGATTCGCGCCGGCTGTCTGGAGCGGCTTTTGAGTCTGGAGGGGAATGTCTGCTGTGTAGTGGATGGAGAAACTCAAGCGGATTTGGATCGCTTTGCCCAGGATGTTTGGGCGGCTATAGAGCAGGGGAAGCGCTTTTTGTTCCGCAGCGCCGCCAGCCTCTTGACGGCTTTGGCCCAATTGCCGCCACAGCCGGTTCTGCCAGAGCAGATGGGGCGGTTTGTCCGCTCAGATCGGCCAGGGGTGGTGATTGTGGGATCCCATGTGCAAAAGTCCAGCCAGCAGTTGGCCCGCCTTCTGCAGGAGCCTGAAACCCAAGGCATCGAGGTGGAGGTGAGGCGACTATTGGATCCCGACGCGGAGCTGCTGCCTGGGATCCTGGCCCAAGTTCACAGCGCCTATGAGCAGGGTCTGACGCCGGTGGTCTACACCAGCCGAGAGGAACTGACTTTTGAAAAGGACGCCGTAGAAATGCGCCTGGCTTTTGGACAGAAGGTTTCGCGGTTGTTGATGGGCGTGGTGCAGGGGCTGCCAGAAGGGATCGGCTATCTCATCAGCAAGGGCGGCATCACCTCCAACGACACCCTCAGCACTGGCCTCGACTTGCCGGCGGTGCGTCTGCTGGGGCAAGTCTACCCTGGGATCTCGATGGTGATCACCCCGTCCGATCATCCCCGCTTTCCCAACCTGCCGGTGGTGTTGTTTCCGGGCAATGTCGGCGAGGTGGATACGCTGGTTTTGATTCATCGTCGCCTCAAAAGTCGGGGCTTGGTCTAGAGTGAAGTTCCTCCTGCCGATGGCTGAATTCGTCCCCCCGCCAGAAGCCCTGCCCACCTTGGATCGCTGGTGGGGATCCCTGCGGCAGCCGCAGGCGGAACTGCCCCCGGCAGTGGTTCACCCTTCTTCCGCTCGTTTGGGCAGCCAATCCTGGGATGCCGATGTGGTGATTGCCGGCGGCACCTTGGGGATCCTTCTGGGGGCGGCTTTGGCCAAGCGGGGCTGGCGGGTGATCCTGCTGGAGCGCGGGATCCTGCGGGGGCGGGAGCAGGAGTGGAACACCTCACACCAGGAGCTGCAGGTGTTGTTAGAGCTGGAGCTGCTTACCCCGCCCGAGTGGGAGGCAGTCCAGGTTACCCACTACCCGAGGGGGCGGATTGGCTTTGGGGAGGGCCCCCACTGGTGGGTGGAGGGAGTGCTGAATGTGGGCGTGGATCCAGTCAGCCTCCTGGAGTTCCTCAAGCAGCATTTCCTGGCCTGGGGGGGCCAAGTGTGGGAGCAGACTGCCTTTCAAAGTGCCACCGTTCACCCCGATGGGATCTGCCTCCAGACCACCAAGGGACAGATCCGTGCTCAACTGCTGGTGGATGCCATGGGGCACCGCTCGCCCATCGCGGCCCAGGCTCGCCAAGGGCAGCCGCCAGATAGCGTCTGTCTGGTGGTGGGATCCTGTGCCCAGGGGCTGCCCGACCAACCCACGGGAGATCTCTTCTACAGCTTTACCCCAGCCCAGAATGGCTACCAGCCCTTTTGGGAAGCTTTCCCTGCCCGCGATGGGCGCACCACCTATCTTTTTACCTACTGCGACCGGGATCCCCGGCGGCCTAGTCTAGAGCAGCTCTGGCGGGATTACTGCCGGCTGCTGCCAGCCTACCAGGGGGTGGAGCTGGCCCAGATCCGCTGGGTGCGCAAGCTATGTGGCGTTTTCCCCGCCTACCGCCGCAGCCCGCTGCAACTGCCCTGGGATCGCCTATTGGCGGTGGGGGATAGCAGTGGCAGCCAGTCGCCTCTAAGCTTTGGCGGCTTTGGCGCCATGTTGCGCCACCTGGATCGCCTACAGCAGGGGATCCACGAGGCCCTGGCGCAACGGCAGTTGAACCAGGCAGCCCTGGCCCTGCTGCAACCCTACCAGCCCAACTTGGCCGTGACCTGGCTATTTCAGAAGGCCATGATTCCCCCTCTGCAGAACAAAAGTTGGGATCCCAATAGCATTAACCGCCTGTTGAGCAGGGTGTTTGCGGCCATGGTTGCCGCTGGCCCCCAGGTGGTGCAGCCCTTTTTGCAGGATGTGGTGCAGTTTGGCGGCTTGGCCCAGGCCCTGTGGGGGGTGACGCGTCGGGATCCCAGCTTGGTAGCCAGACTTTTGCCTCGGTTGGGGTTGCCGGAGCTGGTGGCATGGGCGGGCCACTTTGGCGCCCTTGGCCTCTACGAGCTGCTGCAAAGGCTAACAGATCGCCCGGAGCCGGAAACCAACCCCCAGGACTACTTCTGGAAGCGGCGCCGCGAGGCTTGGCGCTACGGCTGCGGTCAAGATTACAAGTTATTTCCATAGTGATTCTGTAGATATTCTATCTGAAAATAGGGGCTTTGAACGAGCTTGAGACGTTCCCCTGACAATCTGCACCGCCGAGGCCCTAACTCGCAGTTTTTATCTCATTAGGAAGAGGAAAGTTGAGAGCCAAGGAGCGGTTGCACTACTGTAATTCAACATAGCTGCAATCAAGACACTCAAGAGATACAGCCTTTTAATTTAAAATAGGGTACAGGTATTCAAGAGGAAGGAGAGAAAGGAATGCCGACTCATTCTTTGGATTTGCGGCAAAGAGTTGTA
>NZ_JBSSAB010000024.1:0-50570 GCF_054058195.1 Thermostichus sp. OS-CIW-29 | reverse complement strand
CTTGGCTCATAAGTTCATTGTACTTCATCAAAGCGCATTCCTCCCGACACCGACCCTACGGGTACAGTGCGGGGCTCCTGCGATTTCTAGCTGAAGGGACAGGATCGCGCATCCAGGGTTCTCGAATAGCGATGGGACTTGTCGGGATCCCATCTAGAATAGGCGACAACCGGGCGAGAGAGGAGGTGAGCTGGCGGGTGACCTTCGCCCAGTGGCTGGGGCTAGGGGCGCTGTTGGGCCTGCTAGTTCTGCTTTGGCAGATCCGGCAGATCCTGCTGTTGGTGTTCGCGGCCATTGTGTTGGCAGTAGCATTGGATACCTTGGCCCAGATCCCACAGCGCTACGGCTTTCGGCGTGGCCCCTCAATTGTCATCACCAGTTTGACGGTTTTGGTGGCCGCGATCTTGGTGGGGCTAATCGTGGTGCCCCCCCTGGCGGAGCAGTTGCGGTGGCTGTTTACCGATGGGGTGCCCGCCGGGATCGTGCAAGCGCAGCGGCTGTTCGAGAGCTTGATTCTCTCTTTGCCGACGGATATTGAGCTGCCGACGCTGCGGGAATTGGCCAATAGCTTGGTGCCCCAGGCCACCGAGTTGGTGCGACAGGTGCGCGACTTTTTCTCCGAGTCCTTCACTGCCTTTTTTGGCACCCTGCTCAACCTATTGTTTGTAATCATCCTCACCATTTTGTTGTTGGCGGATCCCCAAGCCTACAGTCGCGCTTTTGTCTCGGTTTTCCCGGCCTTTTACCGTCCCCGCATTCGCTACATCCTCAAGCGCTGTGAGCTGGCGCTGCGAGGGTGGCTGATGGGGATCCTCTTCACCAGCACCTTGGTGATGCTGCTGAGTGGGATCGGGCTGTGGATTTTGGGGGTGCCCCTGATCTTGGCCAATGCGGTGCTGGCGGGATTGTTCAACTTCATCCCCAATATCGGCCCCACCTTAAGCGTGGTAGCCCCCATGCTGGTAGCCCTCACGGATGCCCCTTGGAAGTCCTTGGCAGTGCTGGGGCTGTATATCCTGATCCAGCAGTTGGAAAGCAGCGTCTTCACCCCCATCGTTATGTCCCGACAGGTGTCGCTCCTGCCCGCCCTAACCCTAGTAGCTCAAGTTACTTCAGCCTTTTTCTTTGGGGTGCTGGGCCTGTTCCTGGCCGTGCCTTTGGCGGCAATCCTGCAGGTGTGGATTCAGGAGGTGCTAATTCGGGATGTCCTGGATCCCTGGCAGGGATCCCGATTGCGGCCCTTGCTCAGGTTGGAAAGTGGAGAGAATGGGATCCAGAGCTCCACCCAGGATCCCATCCCGCCGCCGCAATCGGTGCGAGATGGTTAAGGGAGCAATGCTCCTGACTTGGCTCAGCCACACCAGCCTAGCTACGCGACCAAGAGAGCAGAAAGCGGTTCTTGCCCTGAAGGACTTGACCGGTATAAAGGCCCCGCACCGCTATCGCGAGCGAGAATCCAACAAGCGGCAACCGTGCGCCCAGGCAGAGGGGCATTGGGAGAACAGTGAGACCTACGGCCCGCTGCGCGAAGGGCATTCTATCAACTTTCTATCAACTCAAGGACTCCGTCCCGCTATTGCTCACCTGGCAAGGCCGGACTGTGGAGTCCCGGCGGGAAAAGCCGCAACCCCTGCTGGCGCACTCGCCGCTCCTGGAAAGGGATAGGGGTCACGCGCGGCAAAGGCGTAGCCACAGGCTGGGGAGTTGAAGTGGGCACAGCTTGCGGAGAGGGCTCTGGGCTGGGCTCAGGCGTAAGCTCAGGTTCGGGAGTGGCTACTACGGGCGGTGGCGTTGGAACAGCCGGGATCCCCTCTGGTGTCGGACGGGGGCGGCCCAGTTGAAAGCGCGGCTGGCGACGAGGTGCAAGCGTGGGCGTCGCCTCTGGCGTTGGAGTCGGAGTGGGTGTGGGCGTGGGCGTCGGGCTGGGTGTTGGCGTCGGAGTAGGAGTGGGCGTGGGCGTCGGGCTGGGTGTTGGCGTCGGAGTAGGAGTGGGTGTGGGCGTCGGGCTGGGTGTTGGCGTCGGAGTAGGAGCGGGCGTGGGTGTCGGGCTGGGTGTTGGCGTCGGAGTAGGAGCGGGCGTGGGTGTCGGAGTTGGCGTTGGCGTCGGAGTAGGAGTGGGCGTCGGAGTAGGAGTGGGCGTGGGTTCTGGAGTCGGGGTGGGCTCCGGTGTCGGAGTTGGGGTAGGGGTGGGCTGGGGCTGGACGATGGCCAGGGCCTCTTCGGCTTTTAGCTCCCCCCGAACCAGCTTGGAGAGGGTGTCTTGGCCGCCAGGGGTGTAGGTGATCTCGCGGGCGGCGCTGTTGAACACATTGCGGATGGGATCCCCTTTGCTGTCCACCAGTTCCAGCACCATCACATTGCGACCGGGCCTGAAGCCCTTCAGATAAAAAGACTCCCAGCGATCCAGCAGGCCAGATTGGCCGTTGAGGGTGTAGCGGATCCGCCAGTCCCGTGGCAAGTCACTCAACAGGCTCTCCCGCACTGGGGCATTGGCCAGCCAGAAATCCACCAAGATTGGCTCGGCCCCGTAGCTGCCTGTGGGGCGGTTGTAGGTGAGCAGGGGCAGTTGCGGCTGTGGCACGTACTCGGGGGTGGGAGCTAGCACGTGGAAGCTAACCTGGGCATAGGCTTCAGAGTTTTTGAAGCTCTCGTGCCAGGGTTTGCCGGCAAACACCCGCAGAGTATGGGATCCCGGCTCCAAATCCTTGAAAACGAGGGGAGCATCGGCATCGTAATGGGCGATGTAGGGCCGGTTGTCCAGCACCACGTGCAGATGAGGGCCAAGACCCAATTGCGGATCTTTGAAAAGTGGGTACCCTTGCACCGCGAAGCGAACGGTTACCTGCCGCTCTGGCAACACCTCACCTGGCTTGGGGCTGAGGATCTGAACTTGCGGGCGACAATACTGCAAATGGGCATCCAGCTTGGCAATCTCCGGGGGAACCGGCACGCGCTCTAGCTGGGGAAGCTGTTCCTGCGGGGGTTTAGGCGGGGATCCCCCACAAGAGGCCAAAACGAGGGCGGTCAACAGACAGATCCACCATCTCAACAACCCCCACCTTCTCAACCTGGCATTTCCCGCGTGTTCTTGCATGAGCCTTACATCCCAATGCTCTTTGTATCCTGCCGAGCCGCAGACAAGCCATCCCCACATTACCAGCATGTGTCCTTTGGGGAAGATCCCTTCCCCCGCCCTAGAATGGGATCAACTGGCCTGGCTCAAGCCGGGTCGGAGACACTTTTGAGGTCGTGTATGGCTCTGTTGGCGATAACAGCTCTTGCGGGCATGGATCTGGCCCAGTGGCAAGCTCTGCTCAACAACGTGGCGTTTGCCATTTCTCTGGGGGCCATGCTGTTCTACTGGGGTGGGGCAGCTTTTCCCCAGATGCAGCTTTTGGCCGAATTGGGCCTAGCGGGGATGATCGGGGCAAACTTGACGATGGCCGCCCTGTTGACGGCCCGCTGGATCGATGCAGGCTACTTCCCCTTGAGTAATCTGTACGAGTCTTTGTTTTTCCTGGCCTGGGGGATCACCGCTTTGCACCTGCTGGCCCTCCACTGGAGCCGCAGCCGCTGGGTGGGGGTCATGACTGCCCCAGTTGTAACCGGGATCGTAGCCTTTGCTGCCTTGGTGCTGCCGGAAGATATGCAGGTAGCCCAGCCCCTCGTGCCGGCTTTGCAATCCAACTGGCTGATGATGCACGTGACTGTGATGTTGCTGGCCTACGCGGCGCTGCTGGTGGGATCCCTTCTCTCCATCAGCTTTCTCATCGTCACTCGCGGTCAGGAAGTGCATCTCAAGGGCAACTCCCTCGGCCTGCAATTTCGCCCTCCCCAACCCCAAACCCATCCCGAATGGGCGGAAGCCACCCTGCCTTCCCCGGCTTCAGAACTGGCCTACGCCGGCCTCCGCTCCCCCCGTCCTGCCCCCTCGTCGGCTGAACTCCCCCCCCAACCGGCCCCCGAAGGGATCCCCTGGCAACGGCTGAGCCTGGCAGAAATCTTGGACAACACCAGCTACCGGCTGATCGGGCTGGGGTTCCCCCTGCTCACCATCGGCATTATTGCCGGCGCCGTTTGGGCCAACGAAGCCTGGGGTACCTACTGGAGCTGGGATCCGAAAGAAACCTGGGCTTTAATTACCTGGTTGGTCTTTGCCGCCTATTTGCACGCCCGCATCACCAAAGGCTGGCAAGGCAGACGCCCCGCCCTCTTGGCCAGCTTGGGTTTTGGAGTGGTTTGGGTATGTTACCTGGGGGTCAACTTTCTGGGCAAAGGCTTACACAGTTATGGCTGGTTTTTCTGAGGGAATTTTTCTCAAAAACCGGCCCGAGTTTATGGGTATTCTGGTGCTGGCAAGCCGTAGTGGATCCCTTCGAGGAGAAAAACGATGCGACTGTTCAACTACCTGATCTTGTTTTCAGCCCTCCTGGCCATTGCCCTCTTTGCCATGCAAAACGCCACCCCGGTCACGGTTACTTTTGCCCCCGGCGTCAGCGTTGAAAGCCCTCTGGTGATGGAACTTCTGGCATCTGCCGGGATTGGGGCCGCCCTCGCCTGGCTGTATAGCCTCTGGATGCGCGTACAGTTCAGCATCGAAGCCCGGGAAAAAAATCGGCAACTGCAGGAGAAGGAGGTCACCATCACCGAACTCAAGGAAATGGTGGTGGAGCTGGAAGCCAAAGTGAAGCAACTGCCCCCCAGCAAGCGCGCCGAACCCCAAGAAGACATCCAGGACGTAAAAGAAGTGGCCACTGAGGGATCCCCTGCCTAGAATCTCCAGGTTGACCCACAGGCCGTTGAGGTAGAATTGAACTTCTGCTTGCCCACTAGCTCATACTTCCTATGCAGGTCACACAAGAAAAACGCCCTGGCAGCCGGGTTGGCCTCAAAATCGTGGTAGAAGCCGACCGGGTGAAGCGCTCCTACGAAAAAACCTTGCGTCAACTGGAGCAGAATATCCAAATTCCGGGATTCCGCAAGGGCAAGGCCCCCCGCAATCTTGTTGTGCGGCAGGTGGGCCGCGAGCGCATCCTGGCCAGTGCTGTCGATGACCTAATCAACGAGGCCATTCAACAGGCTTTCAAGGAAGCTCAGCTCACCCCCATCAGTCGGTTCGAGCTGGATGACGAGGTGGGGCAGCTCTTGGCTCAGTTCAACCCCGAAGCAGACTTCAGCTTCTCAGGATATGTTGAGGTGTACCCCGAAGCCCGCGTTGGCCAATACAAAGGGCTGACCGTTACGGCAACCCGTGTTGACGTCAAGCCTGAGCAAATTGACCAGCTCATCGACCGATGGCGGGATCAGCGGGCCACCCTCTTGCCGGTAGAAGATCGGCCTGCTCAGTTGGGGGATGTGGTGGTGATCGATTTTGCAGCCCGCGATGCAGAAGGCAATCCCCTCGACGAGATGACCACCCAGGACTTCCAGCTGGAACTCAAGGAAGACAACTTCATCCCCGGTTTTGTGGCGGGCATCGTGGGCATGCAGCTCGACGAAACCAAGGAGATCGCAGCCACCTTCCCCGACGACTACTTCAGAAAAGAGTTGGCCGGGAAAACGGTTACCTTCATCGTCTGCCTGAGGGAGATCAAGGCCAAAGAGCTGCCCGAATTGGATGATGCCTTTGTGCAAGAGATCAGCAGCTTCCAAACGGTAGCCGAGTTGCGGGAACACCTGCAAAAGCGCCTCGAACAGGATGCCCTGAGACAATCCGAGGAGAACCTGGAAACCGCCATCCTCAACGCCATCTTGGAGACTACTGAGGTGGATTTGCCGGAAACCCTCATCGAACAAGAAACGACACAACTGCTGGCCCAGAGTCTCCAGGCCCTGCGGCAGGAAGGCATCAAGCCGGGGGAGCTCCGTAAGTTCTTGTCCGAGTTGCCTCCCGAAACCCTCAACCAGTTGAAAGAGCGCCACCGACCCGAAGCCATCGACCGGCTGCGGCGCACCTTGGCCCTGAGCGCCATCGTTCGGCAAGAGCAAATTGCCGTAGGTTCCACGGAGTTGGACGTGGAGGTGGAAGAGGTGATGGCGGCCTATGCCCAGCAAGGCCAAAAGCTGGATCGGGAACGAGTACGCCAAGCCGTCTATGAAAGCTTGCTGACCAACAAGGTGATGGCTTGGCTGAAGTCTCAGACCACAGTCAACTGGGTCGATAGCGAGGGGAATCCAACCCAGGCGCCCACTTCTTTGGCAGGCTCGGAGGAGAAGGTTGAAGTGCCAGAGGCCGAGTTTGAGGCCGATGAGCCAGAAGCAGAGGTATCTGGGATCCCTGAGGCAGTTGAATCCTCATCAGAGACGGCTACGGGGGCGGAAACGGATGGAGAAGCTGCAGCTGCGGAAGCCGAGCCAGCTACAGAAAAGGCTGTAGAAGCATCCCCTGCTGAAACCGTCTCAGCCTCTGCGGCAGAGGCAACGCTCCCAGTTGAGGAGAAAGCGGCAGAGACCGCTACAGAGATCCCGGCAGCAGAAAAGCCCAAGCCAAGCAAAAAGGACAAAAAAGGCAAGTAAACTACCCGACACCCGCGCTACGCGCAGGGTGCGGGCTTTATCCCAATCCCCAGCGGCCCCAGAGGACAGCTAAGTTTCGGAATTTCAGGCGAGTTTACAGTCGCCCCAAGGAGAGAGATTACTTGAGCAGCGTTATGGTCAGCATCCCCTTCCCACCCGCAGTGTCCACACTTGAACGACTTACCATTGCGGTAGGACTTACCCCGCTCAGGGTGGATGTGCAGGCATTTGTGGCAGGTCTGACTGGTGTAGGCAGGCGGCACCAGCACCACAGGTACTCCAGCAATGGCAGCCTTGTAGGCTACAAACATCCTGAGCTGGTAGAACGCCCAGTTGTTAGTCCTGCGCCGCTCAGCCTTACTTCGAGACTTCTGATTCAGGCAATCTCTGATGCCTGTCAAGTCTTCAAAAGCCAGTGCCGCACCAATAGCCTGGGCATCCCTGACCAAGGTTTTGCTGATGTTATGGTTCAGCCATGTCTGGTAGCGCCGTTCTCTCCCAGAGAGCCTTCTCAGCAGCCTCCTAGAGCTGCGAGTGCGTTTGGATTGAACCTTGGCGCGTACACGGCTGAACCGGTCACGGACGGCCTGGATGTGTTCTCCACTCCAAGAGCGTCCATTGCTAGCGGTGGCGATATCTCGCCTGCCCAAGTCAACTCCGATTACCTTGGGAGTTTTGCCGGTTAGGGGAGTATCCAGCTCAACAGCAATGTTGATGTAGTAGTCCCCTTGCTTGGTCTTGGACAGAGTAGCGCTGGTGGGCGTTTGCCCCCGCAGCAAAGCGATTTGATAACCGCCAATCTTGAGCTTGAGCCAAACCCGTCCGCTCATCAGGGTCACGCCCACGGCCTGGTCGGACTCTCGGTACTTAAAAGTACGAGCGTCCAAAGTCAGACTGGTGGGGCGGAACCTGTGGACTTGCTTCACCGCCTTGGCGTTGCTAATCACCCGACGGAGCGCCTGACAGACGTGGTTGGCTTTCAGCCCCGTTGCTGCTCTTACCGGTCGATAGACCAAGTGGTGCAGCTTAGCGGTGTTCCAGCAGTTCTTTTGTTTGGCGGTGTCGAGAATCTGGTTGCAAGCATTCGCAAAGCCCTGCAAAGTGCGGTCAATTTCTTGACGCAACTCTTGTGGGACTATCAGCTTGCAACGTACAGAGATAGTCTGGCTCATGGGATTATTGTAGTTTATCCAGACTTTTGACCGGCAAACCTATATAGAGGAGGGCTTTCCTCCCGACACCAAGCCTGCGGCTATGGTGCGGGCCTCCAGCCCGAAAATTTGGTGAATGCGCTGGGGATTTTCTGGCTGAGGGCATTTCCTTCAAAAGCAAGGGGGCGCAGCCCCTAGTGTTCCAAGTCGCAAAAAATAGATATCTACCACTGCTGGCAGTGGCAAAGGGGAGCGTTTAGGGTTTATCCTATTCGCAACATCTGCGAGAGGGCAGGCTGCCATGAAGGGATTTGCGCGCGTACTTGGGGCTTGGGGGATCCTCACCCTGATCGCCGGGATCTCGCCCGGCAGCGCTGTGGGCCAATCGGCCTTGCCTCCTGTGCCCATCATGCCCTCGGATCCCCAAGGTTCGTTTCCCGATCCAGGGATCCCGGCAGCCCCTTCCCCTCCCCGTGAGCCGGTCGGGCTGGATCTCCGCCATCTAGTGGGATTGTTCATCAACGAGTCCTTGGGTGCAGGCAACCAAGCTGCCGCAGTCAGTTACAACGACCTCTACACCCGCCTGTTGGCCCGAAGCTACGGGGATCCCCGCCCCCCCATTGAGGTGGAGTACGAGTTCATTCAAGAGATCCTGCGGGAGTATGGGGATCCCGCCGATCGTTTCTGGGATCCGCAAGCTTTTAAGGACTTGCTCAACCGTCCTCGTCCTCCCGTACAAGCCCGCGGGATCGGCCCGCGCCAGGTTTACTTGGCTGTGCCGGATCTCACCCCGGCCACAGCTCAGCAAATCCGCCAAACCCTCTACACCCAAGACTACAGCCAGGGCATTGTCCTCGACCTGCGCGGCTCGGTGGGCTACAACCCCCAAGTGGTGGCCGATGTGGCGCGCCTATTTCTGCCCCGCTCCGTCCAGCCGCTGCTGATTACCGAAGACCGATTCGGGCAGCCCACCCTCTGGAACAGCGAAAATCTGCCCATTGCCGCCGGGATCCCGTTGGCCGTTCTCGTGGATGGTAACACCCGCCAGGGGGCCACCCTCTTGGCTGCCCAGTTGGGATCCAGCGGTAGCACCCTTATCTTGGGACAGCCCACCCAAGGCAGCGAGCGACAAACCCGCTTCTTTGCTCTCCCCTCCGGCGCGGCGGTGGAACTGGCCGTGGCCACCTGGAAGACAGGAGATGGTCGCTCTTTGGAGCGGGGTCTGGTGCCCTTGCAGACCGTGGAAGGAGATGACAATGCTTGGCTGAATGCCGGCCTGCAAGCGCTGGCCTTGCCCCCCCGGCGACCCACCCTGCCCCCACGGCCTACAGTGCTGGTGCAAGAGGGTCGAGTCGGTCGCTTTGAGCTGGGCATGGATACCCGCAACGTGGATACCCACCTGCTGGGCAATGTCGATCAGATCCCAGCGGCCTCCGGAGCTAATGTGTTTCAGCCCAACAGCGACTTGAAGATCTTTTACCTGCAGGACTACATCCTCTTCACCTACCGTCATCCGGGCATTGTGGATAGCTTTTTCGCCAACCGCATCTACACCACCCACCCGGAAGCCATGACCGGCGAAGGGATCCGCATCGGCTCCACCTACTCGGAAGTGATCGCCGTTTACGGTGGGCCCGGCGAGAACGGCTACAACGAGGTGGTGCCCTATCCCAAGGGGAGCCGAGAGTATCTGCGCGACGACCGCTACTACGTCAACTACGATGCCCTGGGCCTGGCCTTTGCCTTTGAGGTGGGATCCAACCAGGTCACGGCCATTGGCCTGTTCAAGCCGGGGAGCTGAAGGCGAGGGCAACTGGGGAATCTCTGTTGGCTTGCCAGAGGGTTCGGGGATCCCGCCCATCTCCACGTTGTCCCCTGCCGGAGAAAAGTTAATCGATTGTTAATCTTTTTGTCCTGATCTCTCAACATCGCCCGGAGCGATGCGGTAGATTAGTGCAGCAACCCCCGCAAAGGGGATTTTTTGTGCCATCTACGGACTGTAGGAGAAGCTCTTGGCAAACGTCGTGGTTGTCGGTGCCCAGTGGGGCGATGAAGGAAAAGGGAAGATCACCGACCTCCTCAGTGAAAAGGCCCATGTGGTCGTCCGCTATCAAGGTGGGGTGAATGCAGGGCATACCCTGGTGGTGGGGGGCCAAACCTTCAAGCTACACTTGATCCCCTCTGGCATTCTCTACCCCGACAAACGCTGCATCATCGCCAGCGGCACGGTGATCGATCCCGAGGTTCTGCTGGCCGAGATCGACCAACTGCATCAATTGGGCATTTCCACCGACAACCTGTTCATTGCCGAAACGGCCCACGTTACCCTGCCCTACCACCGGGTCATTGACATCGCAGAAGAGGAGCGGCGTGGCATTTACCGGCTGGGCACCACCGGTCGGGGCATTGGCCCCACCTATGCCGACAAGGCCGAGCGCATGGGCATTCGCGTCGTGGACTTGATGTACCCTGACCAGCTGCGGGAGCGCCTCAGTTGGGCCATTCCCTACAAAAATGTCTTGCTGGAAAAGATCTATAACTTGCCGCCCTTGGATCCCGAGCCAATTATCGAGCAATACCTGGCCTATGCCGAGCGGCTGCGCCCCTATGTTACCGACGCTGCTCTGCTTCTCACCCAAGCCATCGAAGATCGGGAGAACATCCTGTTTGAAGGGGCTCAAGGCACCCTGTTGGATCTCGACTACGGCACCTACCCCTACGTCACCTCCTCCCATCCCATTGCCGGTGGCGCTTGTATTGGCGCTGGGATCGGCCCCACCAGCATTGACCGGGTGATCGGGGTGGCCAAAGCCTACACCACCCGCGTTGGCGAAGGCCCTTTCCCCACCGAGCTCAAAGATGAGATCGGGGCGTACCTGGGGGCAACCGGTGCTGAATTTGGCACCACCACAGGGCGACAACGGCGCTGCGGCTGGTTTGACGGGGTAATTGGGCGCTACGCGGTGCGAATCAATGGCCTAGACTGCCTGGCCATCACCAAACTGGATGTGCTGGATGGCTTGGATGAGATCAAGGTGTGCGTGGCCTACGAGTACCAGGGGCGGGAAATTCGTCACTTTCCCAGCGATGCCCGGGTTTTCGCCCAGTGCAAACCCATCTACGAAACCCTGCCGGGCTGGAAATGTTCCACCAAAGATTGCCGCTCCATCCAAGACTTGCCCCCCGAAGCCCATGATTACCTGAAGTTTTTGGCACAGTTGATGCAGGTGCCGATTGCCATTGTTTCTCTGGGGGCCAGCCGCGACCAGACGATCATTGTCGAAGATCCCATCCACGGCCCCAAGCGGGCCCTTCTCTACCCCAATGGTGGCAAGCGCGCCCACGCCCTCATGCCCGACTGAGTGGGCTCAAGAACAATTGGGAACAAGGGCAATCATAGGGCAATCATTAACAATGTAGTGATCAAATGCTCAGTAATGATCAATGTGAGTTAAGTTATGGTCATTTCAGGTTAGGGTGAAACGCCTAAGCTACGGAGAAAAGCCTTCCGGCCCTGTGCGTTCAACGTCTTAGGTGTGGATGCAGTGTCCTAGTTTATAGTCATTTAAGAGGGAATAAAACTGTTCCGTTGTCTTGCTTCCCAGCTCCTCACTGCCGAGCGAATAGGAAGCGTCTTAATCTAACTTGAAATGACTCTAATGGTTTGAGAAAAACAATATTGCCGCAGTTGGGCCAGTTCTACCTCACTGAGATCTTGCCACTGGCCAGGAGCAAGCCCCGCCAGAGAGAGGGGCCCCAGTCCAACCCGAACCAACCGCAAAGTTGGGATCCCAACAGCGGCAGTCATGCGGCGCACCTGGCGATTGCGACCCTCCCGCAGCGTCAGTTCCAGCCAGGTGGTGGGGATGGAGCGGCGAAAGCGGATGGGGGGATCCCGTGGCGGCAGGGTGGGTTCCTCAGCCAAGACTTTGACCTGGGCCGGGCGCGTTTTTCGCCCTTGGATGATCAGCCCCTGTTGCAGCTGTTGCAGGGCTTGGGGGGTGGGGATCCCTTCCACCTGAACCCAGTAGATGCGCTCATGGCCGAACTTGGGGTCGATCAAGCGGGCATTGAGGCGACCATCATCGGTCAGCAGGAGCAGCCCTTCGCTGTCGCGATCCAGTCGCCCCACCGGATAAACCCTGGGCACCGGGATAAAAGACTGGAGGGTGGGCCGTCCCTCTCGATCGGTGAATTGGGTGAGCACGCCATAGGGCTTGTAGAACTTGAGATAGCGCATGACACACAAAACAACAAAACTGTGAACCCAACCTTTCCAATCTTTAAGATTTGGCAGAAAGATTTGGCAGAGCGGCTTCAACGGTAAGATCAAGCCTTAAGGAGCAATATCCCTCCATCGCCAGCAGCGTTTGACGGAGCTCAACCCATGACCATAGACAACAACTTACTCTGGGTTTTGGTTGGAACAGCAGGGCTCTCTCTCCTCAGCCTGGTGTACGTGCTGGTGGATGAGGGCAACAAACGTCGCCGCTACGAACAGCAAAAGGAAAAAGAAGCTGCTCAGCCACCTGCGGTTGTTCCTGCAGAAGAAGCCGGGATCCCAGCTGCACCTCCTCCTTCTGCTCCTGAACCTGTTGCTGCTCAGCCCGCTTCAGCGCCACACACTGCTGACGGGTTCCCAGAAGCGTCGCGTAGCGATGACGAGGAGCCAGAAACCTCCCCGGAAGCGGTTCGCGCCAGCAGGACAGAGTCCTTGCCCAGCCCTGAGGACTCTGCTCTCCCCAAGGAGCCGGATACAGGGCCTGACCCCGCAGAGGAAATGCCGAAAGATACCCCATAACAGTTTTTTTCGGTTCTGGGGAAGTTCTGGGGATAGATGGGATCCCCATCCCGCAAGAGGGGAGCTTCATGCCCTCATCAGGGTTTGCTCTCCGTAGCGCAGCATCATCTCCAAAGCCGCGAGACGGTTGCCCCAAACTTGAACTCGATAGGGGTTGCGCAGAGATTCCAGCCGCATCCAAGTGGCAAGATTGGTTTTCAAGTTGCCCAGTTGCTGACGGGCTTGTTCCAGGGCTTCCGGGGTGGGATCCGCTGCCAAGGCCGCCAGGGATCCCTGCACCCGCTCTATTTGCTCCATCCATTGGCTGTGCTCCCACAACCCCAACCGTTTCTGCTCGAGCAAAAACATCCACTCCTGCCGCAGCGCCTGGAAGCGATCCCGAACAGCCCCAAAGGGATCCCGATAGGGAATGCGAGTCGAGGCAATGGCGGAGGACCTGAGGATGGCTTCCAGCTCTGGGGTAAGCTGCCGCACCGAGAATAAAGCAAACCCCCCGGTGGGCAAATCCCGCACCACCTGCAGTTGATCCAAGAACTCGACGGGCGGCAAGTTCAACAAATTAAGGCTGGGGACGAAGAGGGTGGAGAAGCGGCTGACAATTTCCAAATTGGGCTGCACCAGTTGCGCCAAACGCCGTGTATTGCCCGCATAGGTGAGGGGGATCAACAAATCCAGCTCCCCTGCCTGGATCCACTCTTCCCAGTTCTGCTGCAGCCTTTGCAGGCGCTCCTGCTTGGGCAGAGCATAGACAGCTGCCGAGAGGATCACGCGCGGGTTGAGGGAGCGGGCGGTGCGGGCAATGGCCTCCACCACCTCGTTCACCTGCTGGGTGCGGTAGCGGGTCCACAACTGCCAGAGGGAGCGATCCCTCAAGGGATCCAACTCCAGCGGATCGACGCCGGACAACTGCTGAAACCCCTGACGAGCGGCCCGACCGAAGCCAAACACCTGGCGGCTGGCAGCGTTTTGGAAGGGATAGCGGATGTAGTCCAGGTGGATCCCGTCTACCTGGTAGTCTTGCACTAGCTCGCGGGTAAGAGCCAGGAGATAGCTGCGCACCTGCGGATTGGCTGGGTCTAGCCAGGTTTCCGGCTGCCCGCGCGGGAACAGACGGCCACGATTGTCCAGATTGGCCCAATCGGGGTGAGCCGTCAGCACCGGGCCGATGTAGTCTTGGGGCAAGTTGATCTCCGGCAGCAGATTGTGGCGGGTGTTGCCCACCGCAAGAGTCCAAATCCAAGCGTGCAATTCGAGGCCCCGCTCATGAGCCAAGCGCACCGCCGCCCGCAAGGGATCCCGGCCACGGGTGAGGGGGTTCTGTTGGGGGGCGACGCGGCTGGGATGAATGGCAAAGCCAGCATTCATCGTCTCGAAAAAGACGGTGTTGAGGCCAGCCTGAGCCAGGCGATCGAAAATCTGAGCCAGCCCTGCCTCAGAGCCTGCCTCGACAATGGTGCTCCGATCCAGCCAAATGGCCCGTACCTCAGACAAAGCCGTCAACCGATCCACCGGGTAGTGGGCCCACAGATCCGCCCGTGCCTGTTCAAAAGCCTGCCGCGCCTGCTCGTATTGCCCTGCCTCCACCCAGGCCGGTAGCTGTTGCAACACGCTGCGGGCTTGCTCCAAAATGGGCTTGTACTCGGCTGCTTCTACCCCCCCTTGAGTGGCCCGAGCCAGCAACAGGGATCCCTCTACCCGACCCAGCAAGCTCCCCAGCTCTTGGCGCATGGCCAGCAACTCCAGGGTGTTGATGGTGCTCCGCACCGCTGGCAAAGGGGATGGGGTGGCAGCAGCCTGTCTGAGGGCAGCGAAACGGCCTTGGGCCCGGCGCAGAGCCGCTTGCAACCACTCCCGATCCAACTGCGCCGTCTCCTCGGGAAACTCCCCCCAACGCCAACCCAGGTACACACTCTGGCGGCTGGCAATCACCGCATAGGCATTGTCCCCCATGTCCACCTCTTCCCAGACGGCCACCAGACGACTTTCCGGGCCGGTGGGCAAGAGGGCTCCCCCGGCAACCACAAAGTGCTCCGCACCGCTGGCGCGATCGGCCGCCTGAACGCTGCGGGCCCATGCTTCAGCAAACTCTGTCAGGCGCACCGTACTGGCCAGAGGAATATCTCCGCTCCAGTAGGCGCCAATCAGGCTGCGTAAGGGATCCCGTGCCTCAGCAGGGATTTCCAGCGGGCCGCTGACGATCAACTGACCCCCTTCCTGTTGCATCCATTCGGCGAGAGCATGGGCTTGAGCAACGGTTAGGCGATTCACGTTTGGCAAAAAGACTGTGCTGCGCCCCCGCAAACCTGCTGGCTCGATCCCGTCGATCACCTGGTAGCTGAGGCCGCTCTGCTGCAGTTGCCGCTCGATATTGGCCCAGTTCTGCCCTGGCAAGCGTACCACCGTCAGAAAGTGCTCCGCAGCGGGGACAGCGCTTTGGCCGTGGGCAACCGGGGATCCCGTCCAAACCAGCAGACCCACCCAGAGGAAACCCAGACAAACTGCCAGGGGCTTGAAGGATCTTAAGATGAAGCCCCAGAAACGATCCCTCACCATCCCAGACCAGCCTGCTTGAGGACTCCGTCCCGCCAAAGGACTGGGGAACCGAACCGCCAACAGCATTGGATCTCCTTTCTTTGAAGACCATCCGTCAGGAGCGCGGATATGAACCTGCACCCGCCCAGACCATTCAACATTATTCAATTCAACAATGATGTTGGTGAGGATCCCTGCCAGTGGAAGGGGGAAATCCCCAGGCGGCGCTAGGGCAGGCGAGGGATCCCGTTGCTTGTCCAGGTTGAGAAATAGGGCTTATTTTGGAGTGTGACATACTCCCGCACTCATGCTGACGCAAAGCGCTCCGCGCCGCTAACGCGAAAAGGACGTTTCCTGCGCTTGAGGACTACGTCCCGCTGACGCGAAAAGAACGGGATGCCCCACCGCCCTGTGCTTGATGTTGATGGCCGCATGGTGGTCGCGCTCTAGTTCTAGCCCACAATGGGAACAAGAATGCCACCTGTCTTGAACCGCTTTCGGTACTCTTTGACCGCACCGAGAGCAGTTTTGACTGCTGCCGTTGGGGTTCACTGCAATCGCCCTCAGCCCAGCTCTTTCAGCCTTGACTGCCAGCATTTGCAGAAATTGTCCCCACCCAGCATCATAGGTGGATTTTGCTAGCTTCGTCCTCGCAATACCTTTGATATTCAGGGCTTCGTACCCAATATGCTTGCCCTTGCTTACCAGCCAGTTCGCTGTTTTGTCATGAAAATCTTTGCGCTGAGATAGTGGTTAGTGGATAGTCACTATTCACTATCCACTGGTCACTATCTACTGGTCACTATCCACTAGTCACTAGCCATAGGCGGTTTGACCCCTTCTTCTCGCGAGACAAGGCTCGCTGCAACCTCTTGAGCCTGAGCTCTGCCTTGCGATAGTACTGGGGAACTGGAACAGACTCCCCCGCATCGGTCACCAAAAAGGAGTCCAGCCCCACGTCGATCCCCATCGTGTTCTCCAGTGTTGGCGGGTCAGGGGTAAATACGGGGACAGATGAATCTTGCAGGCTCAAGGTCACATACCACCCGTCTGCCTTGCGGCTGATGGCAGCGGTCTTAATCACAAAGCCCTCAGGCAAAGGACGGTGCTGAATTATCCGAACAGCACCGATTTTGGGCAGATGGATAAACTGCCCGCAAATGCAGTCTTGTTTCATCTGGGGGAAACTGAAGGAGCGATACCGCCCAACTCCCTTGAATCTGGGTTTCCCTGCCCGCTTGCCGCTACCGTCACCCTTCAGCCAGCGGTCGAATGCTTTGTGCACTCGCTCTATGCAGTTCTGGAGGACTTGCGAATGGACTGCTCTGTACTGCGGAAACAGGGCTTTCATCTTCACCAAATCCCGTTTCTGGGAGTAGAAATCGGGATTGTCTTTTAACTCAGGCAAGTGACAGATTAAGGGACAAGCATTGCTATCACAGCGATTGTGTTGCCACCACGCAAAGCGCTCTGCCAAGCGGTAGTTGTACTGCTTGCGTAACAAGTCTAGCCATTGGTCCATCAGAGCAACTTGGCTAGAAGTAGGGCGTAAGCGATACTGGTAAGCAGTTCTCATGATGAGGGTATAAAATCCTGCTACGCCGGTCATAGCACCAGTAAGGACGAAGCATCGTGTCCTCGCCTTTTATCCCGACCCTCACCCTGGATAGTGGTGAGTGGATAGTGACTAGCCACTAGTCACTAACAGAGGGTGGGGCTTCCCGGCGGTCTAGCTAACTGCGACCAGGGCTTGATTAGCGCTCCTCCGCCAACCGCACCTGTACCGACTGGCCGTGGGCGGGCAACCCTTCCGCTTGTGTGAGAGCCTGAATGGCGCTGGCCACCTCCCGCAAAGCCGCTGAGCTGTATTGAATCAGACTGGAATGCTTTAGGAAAGTTTCCACCCCCAAAGCCGAGGCATAGCGGGCCGCACCGGCGGTGGGCAAGGTATGGTTGGGGCCGGCCAGGTAATCTCCTACCGCCTCCGGAGTATGGTGGCCCAAGAAAATGGCCCCCGCATGGCGAATGGGATCCAGCAAAGCCCAGGGATCTGCCACCTGCAGTTCCAAATGCTCTGGCGCAAACAGGTTGGACAAAGCCACCGCCGCCGTCAGATCCGGCACCACCGCAATCAGCCCGTAATTCACCACCGACTTTTCCACCATCAGACGGTTGGGATGGGCCTCCATCTGGGTGGCCACCGCCTGCTGCACCTGCTGGGCCAGCTGGAGATCGGTGGTCAGAAGGATGGCCGCCGCCAAGGGATCGTGCTCGGCTTGGGCCAGCAAATCGGCAGCCACATAAAGGGGGTTGGCGCTCTCGTCGGCGATGATCAACACCTCCGATGGCCCGGCCAGCGAGTCGATCCCCACCGTGCCGTACACCAGCTTTTTGGCCAAAGTTACGTAGATGTTGCCGGGGCCGGTGATCACGTCCACCTTGGGGATGGTCTCGGTGCCGTAGGCCAAAGCCCCTATTGCCTGAGCCCCCCCAACGCGATAGATGGTGTGGATGCCTACTTCTTGGGCGGCCACCAAAATGGCCGGGCTAATCCCCTTGCCCCCCAACCCGTCAGATCCCGGTGGCGTCACCATCACAATCTCGGGCACCCCTGCCACCTGGGCCGGGATGGCGTTCATCAACACCGTGCTGGGATAGGCGGCTCGCCCTCCCGGAATGTAGAGGCCGGCGCGATCCACAGGGCGGTATTGCTTGCCCAAGACGATCTCAGGGCCGGGAAAGCTTACCCAACTGCTGGGCACCCGCTGCCGGTGAAAAGCTTCAATGCGCTGCTTGGCCAGCCGTAGGGCTGAAAGCAATTGCGGAGATACCGCCTGGTAAGCTGCCTCTAGCTCGGCCCCAGACACCTTCAGCTCGGCAACGCTCAGCTCCACCTGGTCGAACTCAGCCGTATAGGTCAGCAGGGCCCGATCCCCCTGACGGCGTACCGCTTGCAGGATCTCCCGCACAGTTGCTTCGCGGTGCAGGTTCTGGTCAGCCTGAGTGCGCTCCGAGATCCGTCTGAGCTCGGCTTCAGCCTCGGCTAGCTGGGTGACGATTCTCAGCATAGCGACTCCTTCGCGTAGAGTGCCGCAACCCCATAGTAACGAGGGATCCGGCGGCATCGCGGTAGCAAAGCGGATCTTTCGCTGGGTCGGCTTGCGGCGACAAGAAGGGACATCCCCAGGCAGGGATCTTGTCTGCACCTGGCGCGATCCGGGTTGATCATGGTCATAGCTTAGCCTGGATTTTCCTCGACCAAGAGCCGGGTAGAGTTCGCCGATAGCCCTACTTAGGAAAAAGCCTGCCCCTTTTTCATAGGCCCAGTTCTGTCGATTTGATCAAGTTGCGAAAATCGTGGATTACCTCTTCACAGCGACGGAAAAAAGCCAGCACCCAATCCCGTAGCACCCTTTGCTGAGATTCGTCCAGTTCCTTGAGGGATCCCCGGTAGTGGATCTGGCCACTGCGCTCGATCTCGAACTGGTTCAGCCATTCTGCTTTGGATCCCTGGCGTTCCACCACTTCCTGCCGTGCTGCCTTCCAATAGTTGACGATCACCGCCTTGCCCAAATAGCCGGTTGTAATCTGGCAGAGACGGTTCAGAGATTGCACGAAGACATCCATCTCCATGCGCGGGCCCGCCGCAGGAGCGGAACTGGGCTGGGTAGCGTTCCGGCCTGCCTCCGCCTGGCTGGTAAATAGACGAAAGGTGGCCAAGCCCTTTGGCGTATCCTGCTGCAGCTCGGCTCGCAGGCGGTTCACGGCCAAGGTGTAAACCGGCATCACCAGCTCGTCATTCACCGCCACCAGCAACGCCCATTCCGGCCCGAGGGGGTAAACGAAGACCCGCTGCTCGGCAAACTGAAAATCAAAATAGTCAAGTCCTGGGGGCATGGTCTGCAAAACTTGAAACAGCCCTTCGGTGAGGGCCTGTTGCTGTCGGCTATCCAAATCCTGAAAAGAGCGGTAGAAGAAAGGGCGACCTGCCCGACTCAAGAGCGCCACCCCCATCACCCCACGGATGGACAAAAAACTGTCGAGCGTTTCCTTCTCCATGCCCACTCAACTTGGATAACACTCTTACTCTTATCCTGACTTAGATTGCCCGACGGTGGGCGAGCACAACCAACCGAGAGCTGGATGCTCGATGTTTGGGATTGATGTTTGGGATTTAGGAAATGCACCGGGACAAAAACGCCTCGATCCGTCCCACCGCCTCCTCCAGACGGGATCCCTCGACCACCAAAGCAAAGCGGACATAGCCTTCCCCACTGGGGCCAAAGCCAGAACCCGGAGACAGGGCAACCCCTGTGGCTCTCACCAAGTCCAAACAAAACTGGGCAGAAGAGCCGCGATAAAACTCCGGCAAAGGCGCCCACAGATACATGGTGGCCTCCGGCAAAGGCACAGGCCAACCCATGCGGTGCAGAGCCGCCACGGCTATATCCCGTCGCTCGCGGTACACCTGCCGCCAGCGCTGCAAAAAGCTATCGGGAACTGTCAAAGCTGCTGCTGCCCCCCGCAGAATGCCCTGGTATTGGTGGAAGTCGATGGTGGATTTCACCCATCGCAGGGCTCGGATCAGCTCTCGGCTGCCAATGGCGTAGGCCACCCGGAACCCTCCCATGTGATAGGACTTGGAAAGAGAAAAAAACTCGATGGTGCGGGTTTTATCGGGATCCGCCTGCAGCGCGGAAGGGGCTACCTGGCCGTCGAAACGCCAGTCCACATAGGGAAAATCGTGGGCCAGAACGATGTCGTACTGCTGACAAAACTGCAGGGTTTCTTGCCAAAACTCCGGGGTGACGGTGGCAGTGGTGGGGTTGTGGGGGTAGTTCAACACCAGCAGCCGCGCCTGCCGGCAGATTGCCTCCGGGATCCGATCCCACTGGGGCAAGAAGCGGTTTTCCGCCCGCAGGGGCAGGTAGTAGGGGATCCCGCCCGCCAGATGGATCCCGCCCACGTGAGAGGGATAGGCCGGATCCGCAACCAAAGCAACATCGCCGGGGTTGAGCAGGGCCAGGGGCAAGAGGGCCGTTCCCTGCTGGGATCCGATCAACGGCAGCACCTCTGTTTCCGGATCGATCTCCAGGCCGAACTTGCCCCTGTACCACTTGGCGCAGGCAGAGCGAAAGTCCGCCGTGTCGTGAAACAGCGTGTAGCCATAGGTAGAGGGATCCGACAGAGCCGATTGGATGGCCGCCAAGGAGTCTGAAGGTGGGGGCAGATCGGAGGATCCCAGAGACAGATCGATCACATCCAGGCCAGAGCGACGAGCCTCTCGCTTGGCTTGATCCATTTGGTCAAACACATTGCCGCCGAGGGGCTGAAGTCGCTGGGCGAGGGGAATCGACATGCAACAACTCTTGCAAAGCAGGGGGGTCTATCCTAGCTTGAGGATCCCCTCAGGGATTGTCGCCAGAAGTGGGGGAAGAGAGTGAGGTTGGGCGCGTGCTGGCTGCCGGCCCCCGGTCGAAAATCTCGATGTGCCACTGCCCTTGGCCGTTGCTCTCGAAGGCGATAAACCGGCCATCGCCGCTGATGGTGGGGTTGCGCACATCTCCCGGCACCCGGCTGCTGATGTTTTCTATCCTGCGGGTTTCGCGGTCGTAGAGAAAAATCTCAGACTTGCCCAGAGCATTGGACACGTAGACGATGTAGCGACCATCGGCGCTGATGTCGGGCGAGGTGGCCGCCACGTCGCTGGAGTTGAGGCCGGGCAGATCCACCAAGCGACGTTCCACCGTGTCGTAGAGAAAAATATCCTGGCTGCCGCTGCGGGCCGAGGAAAACACCAGGTAGCGGCCATCTCCGTTGAAAGCAGGCTCCCCATCGGGGAAGATGCTGTTGAGGCCACTGTTGGTCAGGCTGGGACGCGGGGTGCGAAAACCTGCGGGGCTGCAGCCCAACAGCACCAAGCTCAATCCGGCCAGGCCCAGCTTTCTCGCCCACCGGGCCGCGCCAAACAGGATCCAGCCATTGGTCAGCATGGCATCGCCTCTCCAACCCACTCTTCCCATCATACCCGGTTGACAAACTCGGCTCCGGCTAGGGCTCCACCTTGACACCCTTCCAGAAGGCCACATAGCCCCGGATGTTGGCCGCAGCGGGTTTGGGATCCGGGTAGTACCAGGCGGCATCTTTGTTCTCCTGGCCGTTGACCACGAGGGTGTAGTAGCTGGCCTCCCCCTTCCAGGGGCAGGTGGTGTGGGTAGAGCTGGGCTGGAAGTATTCCCGGCGCAGAGATTCCGGCGGAAAATAGATGTTGCCTTCTACGGTTTCGTAGCGGTCTGTCTCCGCCACCACTACCCCATTCCAGATAGCCCTGGGCATGGAAAACCTCCTCTTGCCAAGTTTTGGATATCGGATTTTTGAGTTGCGGATCCCGGCGGCTGAGGCCGCCTTGCTTTGAGCTTAACTCTTCCCTTCCTCTTATGATCGTCTTGTATTGTCCCTTGTATTGTCCGATGAGAAGCTCTCTGTCCGGTGGGGAAGCCTGCCGATCCCGAGAGCAAAGTGGAGCATGACTCTAGTCAATAATAAGCTCAACTATACTGAAAATAATGTATAATATGTTCAGTACGGATTACTACCAGTTGATCTTTCTGTTTACTTTCGAGTCTGCCAACATGGTAGCCAAAGCAAAGCAGAAAATTGGTAGTAAGACGACACGGAAACTGCGCTTTGGGTATTCTACTCAAAGCTTTGCGGGATACCGCCATTCTGTTTGGACTCCGTCCCGCTAACGCGAATGGAAACAAACAGAATGCTATCGCTGCATAGTTGAACAGTGATGTTCAGCAGTGTTCAGCGTAAATGTATCAGTCTTTTAAGGGCTGCTTCCTACCGCTATTGAGCGCTACGGCTATGGCTCGCCGCAACACCCTACAAGATGACCTCAACTACCAACAAGCCAAGCGCAGCCTGCGCCAGTGGGTGGCCCAACTGGATCTGCGCCCCCAAGAGGTCGCGGGCTTAGAAGGGGAGTTGGAGAGCTTGCAAGCGCTCTTGGACAAGCTGGAAACCGAGGTCATCCACATCGCCGCCTTTGGTCTGGTGGGGCGAGGCAAGTCTTCCCTGCTCAATGCCCTGCTGGGCGAGCCAGTCTTTGAGACGGGGCCCACCCATGGCATCACCCGTACCCAGCAAGCGGCAACTTGGAACATCAGCTGGGAAACCCGCCCCCAGTCCTCCTTCTCTGGCACATCCCTGCAGGGATCCCGCCTCCCCCCTTCCTCGGTGCAGTCGGTACAGGTCGCCCATTGGCAGGGATCCCGTCTGGAGCTGATCGACACTCCCGGCCTGGATGAAGTAGACGGCGAAGAGCGGGCGCGGCTGGCCCGAGAAGTGGCGCAGCGGGCGGATTTGATCCTGTTTGTCGTCTGCGGGGATCTGACGCGGGTGGAGTTTGAGGCTCTGGCCACCCTGCGGGAGGCGGGCAAGCCTATGCTGCTGGTGTTCAACAAGATCGACCAGTACCCAGAGGCAGATCGCCAGGCCATTTACGACAAGATCCGCAACGAACGGGTGCGGCAGCTCCTTTCTCCCAACGAGATCGTCATGGTGGCGGCCTCCCCTCGCGTACCCCGCCTGGTGCAAAGGCCGGATGGGAGCTTTGCTGCCCAGATGGAAGTGGGATCCCCGCAGGTGGATGAGCTGCGCCTGAAAATCCTGGAAGTCCTGCATCGGGAGGGGCGTTCGCTGCTGGCCTTGAATGCCCTCCTGTTTGCCGATCGGGTTAACCAGCAGGTAATTGAGCGCAAGCTGCAAACCCGTGCCCAGCAAGCCCAAGACCTCATCGCCTCAGCCGCCCGCACCAAAGCGCTGGCGGTTGCCCTCAACCCCATCACCCTGCTCGATACCTTGGGAGGGCTGGCCATCGATGTCACCCTGATCCTGCGCCTGGCCCGCCTGTACGGCTGGCCCATGAGCACTGCAGGAGCCACACAACTGCTGCAGAAGATCATCCTCAGCATGCTCAGCCTGGGCGCCGGCGAGTGGGTGGCGCTGTTGGGCCTGGGATCCCTGAAAACCTTGCTGGGGGGATTCTCTCTGGGAGCCTACGGTTCCGTGGCCCTGACGCAGGCGGTGTTGGCCGGGTTTTCCTGCTATGCCATCGGCGAGTCCGCCCGCCGCTACCTGGCCCAGGGAGCCAGTTGGGGGCCAGAGGGGCCCAAAGCCGCCATAGCCCAGATTTTGGCCGATTTGGACGAAGCCTCGATTACCGCCCGCCTGCGGGAGGAAATCCGCCACAAAATCGGATTTGCTTTCCCCTGAACCTCTACAATCGCCTCTACCATCAGAGAGCCGAGCCGCATCGTTCGCATGACCTACTGCCTTGGCATCATCACCCGCTTTGGCTTGGTGATGGCGGCAGATTCCCGCACCAACGCCGGGGTGGACTACGTCTCCACCTACCAAAAGCTGTTCGATTTTTCCGTGCCCGAAGAGCGGGTGATCTTGATCTGCACCTCCGGCAACCTGTCCATCACCCAGGGCGTTTTGACCGAAGTGCAGCGGGATCTGCGCCAACAGGAAAGTTCCAATCTCCACACCTTCCCCCATCTCTACGACGTGGCCCGCTACCTGGGATCCAAAATTCGTTACATCCAGGAGCAAGACCGACCCTGGCTGGAAAAAGACGGCATCGACGCCCAGTGCAGCCTGTTGTTGGGGGGACAGATCCGAGGCGAGGAGCCGGCCCTCTTTTTGATCTACAGCCAGGGCAACTGCATCCAGGCCACCCCGGAAACCCCTTTTTTGCAGGTGGGGGAAACCAAATACGGCAAGCCAATCTTGGATCGCACCCTCTCCTACGAAACCTCGCTAGCAGATGCGGCCAAATGCGCTCTCCTCTCCATCGACTCCACCATGAAATCCAACATCTCCGTCGGCCCCCCCATCGATTTGGTGATGGTGCAAGCGGATCAGTTCAAGGTCACCCACCGTCTGCGCCTGCGCACCGGGGATCCCTACCTGGCCAAGATGCGCAAACTGTGGGAAAGCGCCCTCAAACAAGCCTTCGACCAAATGCCCCCCATCGAGTGGGACTACTCGGATCCAGCTGATCGGGAAGAGCTGCTCGACTGAGAGGAGGAGATTGGTAGGATAGGGGTTAATCCATCTCTGCCCAACCCCTGCCATGTCAGCCCACACCTTTCAAGACTTGATCTTTCGCCTGCAACAGTTTTGGGGGGAGCAGGGCTGCTTGATCCTACAACCCTACGACCTGGAAAAAGGCGCCGGCACCATGAGCCCCCACACGTTTTTGCGCGCCTTGGGGCCGGATCCCTGGCGAGTGGCCTATGTCGAACCCTGTCGCCGCCCCACCGATGGACGCTACGGTCAAAACCCCAATCGCCTGCAGCACTATTTTCAATACCAAGTGTTGATCAAGCCCTCCCCCGATGACATTCAAGATGTGTACCTAAATAGCCTGCAAGCTTTGGGCGTGAACCCGGCAGAACACGATGTTCGCTTTGTGGAAGATGACTGGGAATCTCCCACCTTGGGGGCTTGGGGCGTGGGCTGGGAAGTGTGGCTGGACGGCATGGAAGTAACCCAGTTCACCTACTTTCAGCAGGTGGGCGGACAAGATTGTCGCCCGGTTTCTGTAGAAATTACCTATGGGCTAGAGCGCCTGGCCATGTATCTGCAGGGGGTGGATTCGGTTTTCGATCTCTGCTGGAATGAGCATCCTTCTCTGGGACGGATTACCTATGGACAAATCTATTTCCAAAATGAGGTCGAGCAATCTTATTACAACTTCGAGTATTCCGATCCGGAGATGCTACTGGAATTGTTCCGGCTCTACGAAGCCGAGGCCAAGCGTTTGATCGAAACCACCCAACAGAAACTGCAGAAACAGGTGTTGCCGGATCGGTTGGCCGTGTCTCTGCTCCTGCCCGCCTACGACTATGTGCTCAAGTGCTCCCACACCTTTAACCTGCTCGACGCTCGTGGTGTCATTGCTGTAGCCGAGCGCACCCTCTACATTGGGCGCATCCGTAACCTGGCTCGACAATTGGCGGAGCTGTACGTTAGCCAAGCCGATCGACCGGGATCCAGCTATGCCCTGCGGCAACCGGAACCCGCTTTGGTTTACAGGGGTGCCTCTCCCCAGAGTTAATTCTTGAGAAAGGGATCCCACCTTTGGCTATGATAAGAGATTGGTGTCAGCAAGGTGCTGGCTGCCCAAATGGCTCTTGTGGAAAGTCAGTGACCTCGTTTTCATCCTCTTTTTCTGACCAGTTCACCTTACTTTTTTCGGAAAATCTTTATGTTTTACCATCATCCCATCACTCGGGTTTCCATCTTTA
This sequence comes from Thermostichus sp. OS-CIW-29, assembly GCF_054058195.1. Lineage (NCBI taxonomy): Bacteria > Bacillati > Cyanobacteriota > Cyanophyceae > Thermostichales > Thermostichaceae > Thermostichus > Thermostichus sp. OS-CIW-29. The sequence goes on along the minus strand of NZ_JBSSAB010000024.1, from coordinate 25,248 downwards.
TTGATGGCAATAATATGTTTTATGCTCAACAGAAAAATGGCTGGTTTTTTGACCCACGCCGGGTGTTGGATTATTTTGTTAGATCACAGCCGAATGTTGAATTGGTCAACGCATTTTGGTACACCGGCATCAAGGATCCCCATGATCAGAGGGCCTTTCGAGACGCTCTGATCAGCATGGGCTTCACTGTGCGCACCAAGATCCTCAAAGAATATCGAGATGAAGACTCCGGTCGGTACTCCCAAAAAGCAAATCTGGATATCGAAATAGTAATCGATATGTTCAACACCGTTGGCCAGTACGATAGGATCATTCTATTTAGCGGCGATGGAGATTTTGAGCGGGCCGTCGAGCTGTTGCGTTCCAAAAACACGCTGATTACAGTTGTCTCCACCGAAGGGATGATCGCCCGCGAGCTGCGCAACGCCACCGACCGCTACATCGACCTCAATGACATTCGCCCCTACATTGAGAAGTTAGACAAGTAGTGCTTTGGGCAGGGTTCTGGACTGCTTCCTCTGCCGTCGGGTCAGACCCATAGCCTCCTGGCGAGCTGGCGACAACACCGCCTAAGTTCGTTCTGGCTTTTTCCATCTTCACGGATCCCATCCCTGCCACACAAGCGGCACGTCTGTTGTACCGGCTCTAGTCAGCGCTGCCGGAAAGGAGCTGTCCCGGCCAATTCCAGTAGGGTGCTCTGGTGTCCGGCAGAAGGGCTGTGTCTTCTCCCCTTGGCAGCCAACTTCTGGGCAACCTCAGTTCAGGCAGGGGAGCAGAGAGGCTAGCATTGTAAAAAATCTTTGCCCTGATCAGGTTTTTATGACCGGCGTTCCTGTCTCCCGTATTCGCAACTTTTCCATCATCGCCCACATCGACCACGGCAAATCCACCCTCGCCGATCGCCTCCTGCAGGAAACGGGCACCGTTTCAGCCCGCGAGATGAAGCCACAACTGCTGGACAGCATGGAACTGGAGCGGGAACGGGGCATTACCATCAAGCTGCAGGCGGCCCGCATGAACTACCGTGCCCAAGACGGCCAAGACTATGTTTTGAACCTGATCGACACGCCGGGGCATGTGGACTTCACCTACGAAGTCTCCCGCTCCCTGGCCGCCTGTGAAGGGGCGCTGCTGGTGGTGGATGCCTCTCAAGGGGTGGAGGCCCAAACCCTGGCCAACGTCTACCTGGCCCTGGAGAACAACCTGGAAATTATTCCGGTGATCAACAAAATCGACCTGCCGGGCGCCGAGCCGGAGCGGGTCATTGCCGAGATTGAGCAGGTAATCGGCCTCGACTGCAGCGGGGCAATCCTGGCCTCTGCCAAGGTGGGTATTGGCATTCAAGAGATTCTGGAGGCCATTGTGCAGCGGGTGCCCCCCCCACGGGATACAGTGGCGGATCCCCTGCGGGCCTTGATTTTCGATAGCTACTACGACGCCTATCGCGGCGTGATCGTCTATGTGCGCATCATGGACGGGGAGGTGAAAACGGGGGACAAGATTTGCTTTATGGCCTCTGGCCGAGAATACGAGATTACCGAGCTGGGGGTGATGCGTCCCAACCAAGAGCCGGTGGATGCCCTACATGCGGGCGAGGTGGGCTACATGGCCGCCGCCATCAAGAGCGTGGAACACGCCCGTGTTGGGGATACCATCACACTGGTGAATCGCAAAGCTCCTGAGCCCCTGCCTGGCTACAAAGAAGCCAAGCCGATGGTGTTTTGTGGCCTGTTCCCCAGCAGCTCCGATCAGTACGCCGAACTCAAAGAGGCTCTGGAAAAGCTCAAGCTCAACGATGCTGCCCTGTACTTTGAGCCAGAAATTTCCAGCGCCATGGGCTTCGGCTTCCGCTGTGGTTTTCTGGGCCTGCTGCACATGGAGGTGGTGCAGGAACGCCTAGAGCGGGAGTACAATCTCGATCTGGTGATCACAGCTCCGACGGTGGTGTACCAAGTTACCCTCAACAACGGCTCTGTGATTCGGGTGGACAATCCCAGCAAGCTGCCTCCCCCCAACGAGCGCACCAGCATTGAGGAGCCGATTGTCAGGGTAGAGGTGATTCTTCCTGAGGAATTTGTCGGTACCGTGATGGAGCTGTGTGAGACCAAACGCGGCACTTTTAAAGACATGAAATATCTGGCGCAGGGTCGGACTACGCTGGTGTATGAGCTGCCCCTGGCGGAAGTGGTCACCGACTTTTTCGACCAATTGAAATCACGCACTCGTGGTTATGCCAGCATGGACTACCAAATGATTGGCTATCGCGCCGATGATTTGGTGCGTTTGGACATTTTGATCAACGGCGATGTGGTGGATTCTCTATCCACGATTGTGCATCGGGATAAAGCTTTTTATGTAGGCCGTTCCCTAGTTGCCAAGTTACGGGAGCTGATCCCACGCCATCAATTTGAAGTGCCCATTCAGGCGGCGATTGGCTCTAAAGTGATTGCTCGTGAAACCATACCGGCCCTGCGCAAAAACGTCTTGGCCAAATGCTACGGAGGAGACGTGACCCGCAAGCGCAAGCTTTTGGAAAAACAAAAAGAGGGGAAAAAACGCATGAAGGCGGTGGGAACAGTGGATGTGCCCCAAGAAGCGTTTATGGCCGTGCTGAAGCTGCAGAATGACTAGGGCGATGGGCACTCAACTGGGGCGGGAAGAGGTGTTGGCCTGGCTACAGGAGCGGGTGTCTCCTCCTCGCCTCCGCCATATCTTGGGGGTAGAGGCGATGGCCCGGCAACTGGCGGCCCACCATGGGCTGGATGAGCAGAAAGCTGCCTGGGCAGGCCTGATGCACGACTTGGCCAAGGCTTTCCCGCCGGAGCAACTGTTGCAAAGGGTGGCTCAGGAACGGGAGCTGGATGAAATTGAGCGGGCCGAACCTCACATCCTGCATGCTGAGGTGGGATCCCTGGTGGCGCGGGAGCAGTTTCAGGTACAGGATCCGGAGATTTTGGCGGCCATTGCCAACCACACGCTAGGGCAGCCCGGCATGGATCCCCTCAGTTGCGTGGTTTTCGTGGCCGATGCCCTGGAGCCGAATCGGGGCAACAGCCCAGAATTGGAGCGGTTGCGGCAGATGGCTTTTGTAGATTTGTCTAAAACCGTAGTGGGAGTATGTGACTTGAGCCTAAAATTTTTGCTAGACCGGAATCAGGTGGTTCATCCGCGCACACTCATGACTCGGAATCATTTTTTGTTACATCCTTTAGAAAAAGCGGTGTCCTAGGTTAACTCAGTCGTTTCAGGAGGGTTTTAGTTGCTACATCTCATGCCTGCCCCTGCTGGGGATCCCATCTATTGCATGGCGCTGAGTGCAGCTCGCGCGGCAGAAGAGAAAAAAGGTGGCGATATCGTTCTGCTGGATGTATCCCAAGTCTCCACTTTGGCAGATTACTTTCTTCTGGTCAGCGGCTACTCGCTTACGCAAGTCCGCGCCATTGCCCGAGCAATTGAGGAAAAGGTTTGGGACGAGTGGAAACAAACTCCGCGCCGCATCGAAGGGCAGGAATCGGCCTCTTGGATACTGATCGACTATGCCGATCTCATTGTCCATGTGATTATGCAACAGGAAAGGGACTACTATGACCTAGAGTCTTTCTGGATCCAGGCTCAGCGAGTCGATCTGCCCATAGCAGGCTAAATCTATTTGTTTTGGATCCCTGGATTTGGCAGTTCTTCAGAGCTTGGAGCCAAGGGAAGAGTTGCTCTTTACAACTCTTTAACTGCCTTCCAGGGCCTCCTTGACAGACAGAAGTTTTAGTCAATTGTCAAGAAATATGTAAGTTTCTTAATATTCCCGCAATTTCTTACACAGTCACGTGTTAGGGTAGTGAATGACAAATAGCTGAGTAAGATCTTCCTGCCTTTTGCAGTCGAGTTTCTATAGTCTTTGTTAAACGCTCTACCTTGTTTCTCTTGAACGCTGATAATTCTTCGTTGGTACTGAATACCAGCAAAAAGATTTTCCAGCTGCTGATGGCTCCTATTGGCTGCTTTCAGCGGCAAGTGGAAAGGCAAACGAGGCGAATAGAGGAGGCAAGGATTGGCTGCACAAGAGGATCTTACGAACGAAACCGCAACTTCTTCCCGACGGCAGACTTAACTGCAACCGGCTTAAATGGTCGGCCTGTAGGCAAAATCCGGTGCCAAAAGCAGCGGAGGAAGATGGGGAAGCAGCGTTTTTTGTTTAATGTCTGTTTTTAAGAGCGACAGGGATTTTTAGGAGGGACATTCATCATGGAAAAGATGTTGGTTAATATCGTCGAGTACCTGGCATTGGGAGAACTGGAAACTATCCTCTCCACTGAGCACCCCCATCAACAGGTGTTTCATGACGCTAGGGAGCGGGAAGGGATGATGCAGCAGATCCTAAACCGGGTCCCCGCCATCTACATGTGGCTGGCTGCCGATGAGTGTCCCAGCCGCGATCAACTCAATTCCTCTGAGCTGGAATTGCTGCGGTCGGTAGTGCGGGATGTGGTCAATCAAAAACTCCAACAAGCCTCTTTTGGCCTTGACCCCTATGCGGGATCCATGTCAGAGGTCTTCTACGGATAGAGGGGGCGGGCTTAAGCTACACTGCAAAGGCGTTGCCTTAGCTTGTTGCCTCTGCCCATGTTGCCTGTTTACTATTCTGATATTTTCCTCAGCCACGATACTGGGCCATTTCACCCCGAGCGTCCGGCTCGCTTGCAGTCCATTGTTAAGGCGCTGCGTGGTGCCCCTTTTGCCAACCAGTTGGAATGGCGGGATCCCCCCTTGGCGGAGCTGGCAGAGCTGGAGCGAGTACACTCGCGTCGGCACATTCAACAGGTGGCTGAGTTGGCAACAGCAGGTGGGGGACACATCGATGCCGACACTGCTCTCTCGGGGAGAAGTTTTGAGGCAGCGCGCCTGGCTGTGGGAGCTTGGATTGCCGGCTCTGCTTCGGTTTTGGCCACCGCTCAGCCGGCTTTGGTGCTGTGTCGTCCGCCTGGGCATCACGCAGAGCCAGAACGGGCAATGGGGTTTTGTTTATTCAGCAACGCAGCCATTGCGGCGCTGTGGGCGTTGGATCAGCCGGGGGTAAAGCGGGTGGCGATTTTCGATTGGGATGTTCACCACGGCAACGGCACGCAGGCGGTGGTGGAGCGCTATCCCCAACTGGCCTATGCCTCCATCCATCAGTTTCCCCTCTACCCCGGCACCGGCTCCGCTCGCGAAACCGGGATCCACGGCAACCTCTGCAACGTGCCTTTGCCTGCCGGCTCGGATTGGTTGGCCTACAAAAAGGCCCTCGACGAGAAGATCTTGCCGTTCTTGCAAGCGTTCCAGCCGGATTTGCTGCTGGTGAGCGCCGGCTTCGACTGTGCCAAAGGGGATCCCTTGGCCGGTATGCGGCTAGAGCCGGAAGACTTTGGCCGCATGGCCCGCCTCTGCCTGGAGCAGGTGACCCGCAAAACCCTCTTCGGCTTGGAAGGCGGCTATAACCTGGACAACCTGGCGCGCGGCTGGCTGAGCCTGGCCCAAGCTTGCCTGGAGAGTTAACCTTTCCACTTCACCTTGGGTAAAATCTGCCGCACATCCACCCGATCCTTGTACTTGAGAGCAAAGTTGAGCAGCGAATCCAAGAGGGAATCGGACAGATAGTGGGGCTGGAGGCCCAGGTCTAGGAGCTTGGTGTTTTTGGCGTTGTAGTAGTGCTCTTCCAGCTCGACGCGGGGGTTCTCCAGGTGGTTGATTTCCACCTTCAGGCCCATGGTGGCTCCCGCCTTTTGCACCAGCAACGCCAGTTGCTCAACACTAAATTGCTCTGTGAACTGGTTCATCACCCGGAATTGGCCCGGCTCGGCAGGGTGAGCAATGGCCAGCTCCACGCAGCGCACCGTGTCGCGGATATCCAGGAAACCGCGGGTCTGGCCGCCCTTGCCATACACTGTCAGCGGATGGCCCACGGCCGCTTGAATGCAGAAGCGGTTCAGAGCTGTGCCGAATACGCCATCGTAATCGAGACGGTTGATCAGCACCTCGTCCATGCCGGTTTCTTCTGTGAGCACGCCGTATACCACCCCTTGGTTGAGGTCGGTGGCCCGCAGGCCCCAGACGCGGCAGGCGAAGTGGATGTTGTGGCTGTCGTGTACTTTGGAGAGGTGATACATGGATCCCGGCTGCTTGGGGTAGGGCAGGGTATCCTTGCGGCCATTGTGCTCGATGGTGATGTACCCCTCCTCGATGTCGATGTTGGGGGTGCCGTACTCGCCCATGGTGCCCAGCTTCACCAGGTGGCAATCGGGAAATTCCTCCTTGATGGCGTAGAGGATGTTCAAGGTGCCCACCACGTTGTTCACCTGGGTCATTACCGCGTGTTCGCGGCTGATCATCGAGTAAGGGGCAGAGCGCTGCTCGCCAAAGTGAACAATGGCCTCCGGCGGGAAGCGGCGCATGCAGGAGATCAGGGCTTCGTAGTTGGTAACGTCGCAGACAAAGATGGGAATGTCCTTGCCGGTTAGCCCCTTCCAGCAATCCACCCGTTGCTCTAGCTGGGCAATTGGGGTCAGGGTAGAAACCCCCAGTTGCAGATCCCAGAGGCGGCGGACGTAGGAATCGAGAATGGCCACCTCATAACCCCTGTTGGATAGGTATAGGGCCGTCGCCCAGCCACAGTATCCGTCACCACCAATAACCAGGACTTTCATCAGGGAAGCAAAATTCGGCTGCTGACGAATCTACCAAGTTATGGCACCAAAGACAAACTCTCCTGGGATCCCTTCGGGGTGCTGGATAGCCCCTTATTCGATGCGAGGCGGGTTGTCCAGGGTATAAACCGTGGTCTCGGCGGCAATGGCACGGCGCAGGTGAGCTGGGACTTGGTAGAGGCCCAGAAGGGTGATGCCATCGATGAATTGCAGTGCCCCTCGCTCGGGATCCAACTGTTGGCTCAGAATCTGGTCGATCTGCTCCGGTTCTGGCCTGGGGGAGATGGGATCCTGAGCTGCCAGGGCAAAACCCAGCGGGCCACCGTAGGTGGGGGCATAGATGGAGTAGGGCTGCACAGCGGCAAACACCGTTTTCAGGGTGCGAACAATGCGGGTGTGTTGATGAAGCTCAACCGGCCCCGTCGGCCCGGCTTGGATGGTGAAAGCCCCATCTGGCTGCAACTTGGAGCGGATCTGGCGGAAAAACTCCTGGGTGAAGAGGCGATAGGCAGGGCCGGACTCAATGGGATCGGAGAGATCGGAAAGGATCACATCCCAAATGGGGCCTGTTTCCTGGAGAAAATCCAAGGCATCGGCAATCACCACCTCCACCCGCGGATCTTCAAAGGATCCCTGGTGCATTTCCGGCAGGTGCTCTCGGCAGGCTGCCACCACCTCCCCATCGATGTCCACCATCACCACCTGCTCCACCGAGCGCCAACGCAGCACCTCCCGCAGCGTTGCCCCTTCTGCCCCCCCCAACACCAGTACCCGCCGGGGGATCCCGCCCGCTTGGACAACCTGCACCATAGCCGGATGAACCAAAGCCTCGTGGTACAGAAACTCATCCACGGTAGTGGATTGCCAATGCCCATCCAGCATCAGACCCTTGCCGAAGGCCCCCGTCTCGGCGATCAGCATCTCCTGGAAAGGGGTTTTTCGGTAGGCCAAGATGCGCGTGACGGCACGGGCGGTGTAGTCCCAAGGGGTAAAGTACTCCTGAACCCAGAAGAAACTTCTCGGGCTGCTCATAAGCACCTCGCTACAGCTTTTTCCAGCAACATAGACCGACCTCTGGGGTGAATCGGATCCCACCCAGCCTACAGATGGCCCCCATGACAGTCTGGAAAAAGCTGCGATTGGCGAAGATCTCAGCGCCTTCGTCGGGTCGCTTCACAGGTGAGCACCTCAGCCGAGTCTGGGGCCTCTTCCAGGAGTGTCGGTTGCGCGGTGCGGCGGGGCACCTTGCGCAGGGAATATCGTCGCGCTTGAAACACGTCGATCAGATATTCACAGGCCGCTTCCGGTCGGGTGTGGCGACCACAGGTGAACACATCCACCGCCGCGTAGCCCGCTTCGGGCCAGGTGTGAATGGAGATGTGGGATTCCCCCAAAAGAGCGAGGGCTGTAATCCCCTGTGGCTCAAATGGATGGCACAGCTCTCCCAAAAAGGTGGAGTTGGAGCGTCTGGCTGCCTCTCGCAAAGCCTGTTGCACCAGAGAGGCATCATCCAAAAGTTTGGCCGGGCAGTCGTAAAGCTCCAGGATACAGTGGATCCCGATCAGAGCTGGAGACCTATCCCCTAATTGGCCAGATAGTGTGTGCAGCATACTATCCCCTAATTGGCCAGATAGAACTGATTAGAACCAGAGGCTGCACAGAAAGCGCAGCTTTACCATTATCTCACAATTGACATACTCCCCTGCCTAAAGGCAGGGGATTCTGGTTCCTGGTTCTGCGACAGCACTTACCGTGTCAGGTTGCCCCTCCACAGCAGCGGTGCTCATCGCGGCAGCGGGCCGTAGGCCTTTCTCCCCAGGCGTTCCCCCTTTCGGGGCGGTTCCCTTTTGCCCAAAGGTACCGTTGTTCCACTCCTCACCCAACAACTCCAACCCTTTGCGCAGGATGTTGATGGCCGCATTCTCATCCCGGCAAAGTACCACCCCACACTGCGGGCATTGATGGGTGCGAGTGGACAGCGTCTTCTTCACCCGGTGGCCACACCGAGAACAGTCCTGACTGGTGTACTGGGGCGGCACGGCCACCACCACCTTGTTGAAGACTTTCCCGTAGGAGTCCAGCCACCCGGTGAATAAACTCCACCCGGCATCGTGAATAGTGCTCCGCACCGCTTACGCGAGCGACTTGGCCAAGTGGTGATTCCGTACCAAGTTGCGCACCTGCAAGTTCTCATACGCCACGACGTCGTGAGACGCCACCACGCACCGGGCCAGCTTCACAGCCCAGTCTCTACGCTGGCGTTGGACTTTGAGATGCACCTTGCCCAGTCGCTTCCTCTGCTGGTGGTAGTTCTTGGATTGGGGTTTGGCCCCTCTCCGAAACTTCCGACTTAACCTGCGTTGCTCTCGCTTTAACCTCCTTTCGGCACGACGCAAAAACTGGGGGCACTCTACCTTGTGGCCGTGGCTGTCGGTGTAGAAGTGCATCAAGCCCACATCCAGCCCCACCGCCTCGCCGGTGTAGCCCACCTTCTCCCGACGCTCCACGTCCAGGCAGAACTGGGCGTAGTAGCCATCGGCTCTCCGCACTACCCGCACCCGATTGATTTTCAGGGTGAGGATGTCCCGCCGCGCCTCGCCGTTGCAGTACAGGGCAAAGGTGCCTGCCTGGAAGCCGTCCGTGAAGGTGATGGACATTCCATCTTGGGAGAGCTTCCAGCCGGAGATTTTGTACTCCACGGAGCGGCAATGTTTCTGGAACCTGGGATAGCCCTCCCGGGCTGCCTTCTCCTTGCAGCGGCGGTAGAAGTTGGAGATGGCAAACCAGGCTCGCTCCGCACTGGCTTGCCGGGCAGAGGAGTTCAGCTTCTGAGCGAAGGGGAACTCTCTGGCCAAGTCTTTGCAGAGGGAGTACAACGTGGCCCTGTTCACCCCCTGGTTATCCATCCAGTGGCGCAGGCATTTGTTGCGGACAAACTGAGCAGTCCGGATGGCCTCGTCCAGGGCTTGGTACTGTGCTGCTGTGCCGTTGAGGAGCTTGGCTTCGAGGACGCGCATGAGTGCATCTTAGCAAAGGTCTAACGAGATAAAAGCCGCCCTAGTCGCGTCAGCGGGCCGTAGGCCTTAGAGCGGGGCTTCAGACCCAGTTTTTTGGTAAAGCCAAACTACCCTCCCCAGCAGCTTTTTTCTTAACCGAAAGTTAACCCTAGGCCCAATCTGGAGCCACTGCACCACCGACACCAGCGTTCCGGGAAGGGGCTGGAGAAGCTAGGGCTGCTGCTCCTTTGAAGAGGGAGAGGGGGGATAGAGCAGGGCTTCCAGCTCCTGCAGCGCTTGCTCCAGGTTGTCGTTGACAATCACGTAGTCAAATTCGTCTTGGGCATCCAATTCCTTGCGGGCCTGTTCCAGGCGGCGCTCGATGCTGGCCTCTGAGTCTTGTCCGCGCTCGCGGATGCGACGTTCCAGCTCTTCCAGAGAAGGGGGACAGAGAAAGATGCGAATGGCATCTGGGTACTGTTGCCTCACCTGACGGGCCCCCGCCAGCTCAATTTCCAGCAGCACATCCTGACCCTGATTGAGTTTTTGGAACACGATCTCGCGGGGAGTGCCGTAAAAGTTGCCCGCATACTGTGCCCATTCCAACAGCTCGTTGGCTTCAATCAAGTTGAGAAATTCCTCCCGGCTGCGAAAGTAGTAGTTGACACCTTCCTGTTCGCTGGGGCGGGGGGGGCGGGTGGTGACCGAAACCGAGAGATACAGCTCGGGGTGGCGCTGGCGCAACTGGTTGACCAGCGTACCCTTACCCACTCCGCTGGGCCCTGTCAAAACCACCAAGCGACCGCGCGGGGTAGGAGCCGGAAGGGATCCCTGCTGCTGCGTACACTCAGAGGAAACCGGGGTAGGAGAGGTTGGCATAGACAGAGACCGACGCAAGACGGCTGGGCAATTGACTTGTTTGGGTTGGTTTTAGGATATCTCACTTCTGGTTTCTCAAACGGCTCACAGCGATGGGCTTTCACTCGGTCTCCTCTGACAAACCGGGCTTGGCCGTGAGGAAGCGGTTGGCAACGGTTTCGGGTTGGATGGCGGAGAGGATGACGTGCCCGGAATCGGTGATAATGACAGCGCGGGTACGACGACCATAGGTGGCATCTATCAACTGGCCCCTCTCGCGGGCATCGCTGATGATGCGTTTGATGGGAGCTGACTCGGGACTGACAATGGCGACCACACGCCCAGCGGCGACGATGTTGCCAAAGCCAATGTTGATTAGGCGGGTATCCATGGGGTGATGAGGGAACCTAACGGTTGTCCGGCCAGCAACCTTCATTAAGGTAGCAAATGGGGCTCTTTCGCGGGTTTGCCACAACGACACCTGAGTTCTCGGCCAATTGGGCAGTGAGTTCTGGCGACAAGTCCCGTTCGGGTGAGCCGCAAAAAGGCTGTGGTTGCATAACAAGCTGCACCCTCCCAAACAACTTGCCCTGTTTATCGAGGACGGTAAAATCGTCAACATGAAGCCACTTCAATAGAACTTGAACTGTAAGCCTCAAAGGCCGCCGCTGTGGTAAGCAGTTTGAGGCAGCTCTGAAAACGAAAAGATCGACCCAGCACCCCAAGCTTGAATAGATTTCTTCCTTGCCTATGCTTGACCTGACTTGGCTGGATCCCCTTGTCCAGCACTTTCAACTGGGGGATCCAGAGCCACCCGAAGCCATCCGAGTGGGCCTCATTCACCAAACTTGGAAACTCAACACCTCTGAGGGATCCTTCATCGTCCAGCGCCTTCACCCCCGATTTGATCCTGCTGTCACTGAAGATGGTCAAGCCATCGGCCAATGGCTGAGACAACACGGCTTCCCCGTCCCCCAATTCCGCCGCGCTCGCGATGGATCCCTGCACTTGTCCTGGGCAGAAGGGCTGTGGCGGGTCATGGATTGTCTGCCGGGATCCTGTCACCCAACTCCTCCCAATTGGGGCTATCTGGAAGAGGCGGGGGCAGCCGTTGGACGCCTGCATCGACTCTTGGCCCAGATGGACTATCGTTTTCGCTTCCAGATCCCGCATTTTCACGATACGGCTCACCTTTGGCAACAGCTACGCCAGTATGAGCCGGCCCCAGAAGTGCAGGCAGAATGGCAGTTTTTAATCGAAACTGTGCCCAATCTTCTGCTGCCCTCGGGGATCCCAACTCAAATCATCCACGCCGATCTCAAGTTCAACAACTTTTTGTTCGATGAGCAGGGGCGATTTGTGGGCCTGGTGGATCTGGACACCTTCATGTATCACAATCTCTATGTTGAATTGGGGGATGCCCTGCGCTCCTGGGGCAAACGAGGAAATACCCTTCAGCCAGAGGCGATCCTGGCCGGGTTGCGGGGCTATGCCCAAACCGGGAACTTGCACGCCCTACAACCGGAACTCCTTCTCCAAGGGATCCAACTGATTACCCTGGAATTGGGGATGCGCTTCTTGCAGGATTGGTTTGAAGACGCCTACTGGAATTGGGATCCCCAGCGCTACCCCAGCCGCAAAGCCCATAACCTGGCCCGCTGCCAACAGCAAATTTGCCTCTATCAAGACCTCACCCAGAGGGCACCCCAACTGTTGGAGTCCATGCGCGCCCTTTTGTCTTGTGAGCAGCGGAAAGAGGGAAGGTAGCCAACAGGTTTGCCCAGCTTTTGACAGCTCGTTTTGGGATCTGCTACCGCGGCATAGGAATGAAACATTTCTAAATATTTCTGTGGCATTGCTTCCCGACTCTCCTCCCCCAGAGGGAGAGGGGCTGGGGGCGGTCGCGAAACGCCTAGGAAGTGTCTCAATCTAGTTTCAAATGACGATAACGCTCAATCTCGACTTTGACTTGGATCGCAATGGTCGGGAACACGCTCCAAGCTCCCCTAGGCGGTTTGCACTTGGCGCACCAACCCAGTCGTTTTCAGAGCAGCCAAAGCCCGATCCCGGTAACGGCCATAGCGCTCCTGCTTGTTGCGAAGCTTGCGCCCCTCCAAATCCGGCAACAGCCCAAAATTGGCCGGCATCGGCTGAAAGTGCCTGGGATCGGCGCTGCTGATGAACTGAAACAGGGATCCCATCATTGTTTCGGGGGGCAGCGTGATCAAGGGCAACCCCAGAGCCAGGCGGGCGGCGTTCTGTCCGGCCAACCATCCCCCTGCCACCGCGCAGGCATAGCCCTCGGTGCCCACCAACTGGCCGGCGGCAAACAGCGTGGGTCGGCGACGAAATTGCAAGGTCGGCCACAGAAGCTGGGGCGAATTCAAAAATGTATTGCGGTGCATCACCCCAAAGCGGACAAACTCCGCCTGTTCCAGGCCGGGGATGAGGCGAAAGACCCGCTGCTGTTCTCCCCATTTCAAGTTGGTTTGAAAGCCCACCAAGTTCCACAGCTGCCCTGCTTTGTCCTCTTGCCGCAACTGCACCACCGCGTAAGGACGGGATCCCGTGCGCGGATCCACCAGCCCCACCGGCTTCAAGGGGCCGAAACAGAGGGTGTCTTTGCCCCGGCGCGCCATTTCTTCAATCGGCAAGCAGCCCTCGAAAAACTTGCGCTCCTCCCGTTCAAAATCCTTGAGGGGCGCCTGCTCTGCCTCCACCAGCGCCCGCCAAAACCGTTCGTACTCCGCTTCCGTCATGGGGCAGTTGAGATAGGCTGCTTCCCCCTTGTCGTAGCGGGAAGCCTGAAACACCACCGCTCGGTTCAACGAATCCCCGGTAACAATGGGGCTAGAAGCATCGAAAAAGCTCAGGTACTCCAGGCCCGTAAAGGCTTGCAGTGCCTTGGCCAGGGGATCGCTGGTCAGAGGGCCGGTACAGAGGACGGCAATGCCCTCCGGGATCTCCGTCACCTCCTCCCGACGCAGGGTGATGCGGGGATGGTTTTGAATGGCTTCCGTGAGAGCCTGGCTGAAGCGGGCCCGATCCACTGCCAATGCCCCTCCTGCCGGCACTGCATGGCAATCCGCCGTCGCGATCACCAGGGATCCCAGTTGTCGCAGTTCTTCCTTGAGTAGCCCTGCCGCCCGATCGCTGGCTGCAGCCCCAAAGGAGTTGCTGCACACCAGCTCCCCCAACTGATCGGTGTGATGGGCCGGGCTCTGACGCACGGGGCGCATCTCCGAAAGGATGACAGGCAACCCTGCCTGGGCAATTTGCCAAGCAGCTTCTGTCCCCGCCAACCCCCCGCCCACAACATGGATGGGGGCGAAGGCTCCCGCTCGTGCAAGCGGGCTGCAAGCCCTTGGGTTAGTTGGAGGGTTCATCACAACCTCCGGGAGGGAAGAGAAGAATGGAGCGCACCCTGCTAGGGCCGGAAACGGCTCAGGTCAAACCCACTATGGTGACATACTCCCGCACTCATGCTGACGCAAAGCACTCCGCGCTGCTAAAGCGAAAGAGTGTGCGCTTCTCGCTTCAACGGGGAGCTATCACAAGAACCCTCAGCGAGCAGACACGGAATGTCCCACCGCGTAGCTGTACCAGATTCCGGCAAAGCCGTTTTGTACAGCCAGGTTGATTATAGAACAAAGACCGCCTTTCATCCCGACCCTTACGCTGAGGCATAGCGCTCCGCGCCGCTAAAGTGGTTGCGTCGCGTTGCGTAGCAATAAGGAGGGCGGAGCTTCTGGGCGGATTAGCTAACCCTCAGCATGGCCCGACCTGCACGAGGCAAGTGACCCAGAGGCGGGATACGCTACTATAAGTACCCGCTGACACCCAGGATCCCGACCCATGACGGAAACGGCTGACCTTTGGCCACAGCTTTTGGGGCAGTTGCTGGATCGGCAATCTCTCAGCGAAGCCCAAGCTGAACAGTTGATGAACGGTTGGCTCCAGAACCAAGTGCCAGATGTGGTGTCGGGGGCGATTCTGGCGGCCCTGCAAGCCAAGGGTGTGAGCGCTGGTGAACTGGCCGGCATGGCACGAGTGCTACAGCGGGCTTCGCTGGGATCCCCGCTGGACTTGCCTCTCCTGGTGGATACCTGTGGCACCGGCGGCGATGGGGCCGGCACTTTTAACATTTCCACGGTGGTGGCCTTTGTGGTCAGTGCAGCCGGGATCCCGGTGGTTAAACATGGCAACCGTTCCGCCTCTGGCAAGGTCGGCTCGGCGGATGTGCTGGAGGCCCTGGGGGTGAACCTCAACGCTGAGCCAGAGCGGGTGCGGGCGGCTGTGGCGGAAGTGGGCATCACCTTTTTGTTTGCTCCCCAGTGGCACCCGGCCATGCGGGCGGTGATCCCCTATCGGCGGGCCCTCAAGGTTCGCACCATTTTCAACCTGTTGGGGCCCTTGGTCAACCCCCTCTATCCCAACCGCCAGGTGATCGGGGTTTACGCCCAGGAGCTGGTGCCGGTAATGGCAGAGGCCCTGCGCCTGTTGGGACGGGAAGGGGCCATTGTGTTGCACAGCCGCGAAGGTCTCGACGAGGCCGGTCTGGATCAACCCACCGATCTGGGCATCCTGTCCGGTGGGCTGGTACGGACGGAAGTCTTGAACCCTGCAGATTACGAGCTGACCCTGGCACCCACCCAAGCTCTCAAGGGGGGGGATGTGGCGGAAAATGCCGCCATCCTCACCCAAGTTCTCCAGGGATCCGGGACGCCTGCCCAGCAGGATGTGGTGGCCTTGAATGCTGCTTTGGCCCTGCAGGTGGCCGGAGTGGCCCCCGATTGGAGAGCCGGGATCGCCCAAGCTCGCGAGATTCTCGCCAGGGGTGCCGCTTGGGATCGCTTGCAACAGCTGGTTCATTTTCTCAAGGCTTGATGCCGGTAGGAGTCCAGGAGAGGGCGACAGGGATCCCACCTGAGCCTAGGGCTAAAACTCCCGCCCTCGCCCAAAGGCCAGAACTTCATCCACCCCCAAGCGAGGCTTGCGCGGCAGGTTACCCGCTGCCGCATATCCAACCGCCAGCAGCATCACCGGCACGTAGCGGTCGGCAATGCCGAACTCCCGCTTTACCCCTTCCGGATCAAAGCCGATCATCGGGCCCGCTCACCAAACCCTTGGCCTGAGCCGCGATCATCAGCGCCATGGCAGCCATCGCCCCAGAGCGAATCGCTTCATCCCGCGCCAAGGTGGGATTGTGGAGCATGCCTCTAACCCCCAAAACCCTGAACTTTGCTGAATTTACTGAGCTTTAGGCGGTTTGGCAAAAGTCATTGAGAGGGATATAGTAGACCAAGTTTCCCCCTGATCCTTGAGTCCACCGCAACGGTTGCCGGGAAGTGAAGGGGGAAAGCGCTCGGGGGGTATTCCTCAGGGCTTTGCGGGATACCGCCTTCCTGTTTGGACTCCGTCCCGCTGACGCGAACAGAGGTAGGCAGGATGCGATCGCTTCTTTCCTGAACCATGTTCAGGAGAGTTCAGCGTGAATGTATCAGATAGGTTGCCTGGGCCATGTTCACCCAGCCTTCCGCTTTTTCGGGCGAGAGGATCCCGGCAGCAACGCTTCTTTGCACAATTTCAGGCAGTTTCTCATACCCCCGCAGATCCCCCAGGATGATAAACACCACCGATGCATCCGCCACCTTCTGTTGGTTGTAGGCCAGAGATTTGAGGCGCTCTTTGTCTTCCGGGTCGGTGACCGCAACAAACCGCCAGTGCTGAATGTTGAAGGAAGAAGGAGCTTCCGTAGCATAAGCCACCAGCTCTCGGATCTCCGCTTCCGATAAACGGCGGCTGGGATCCAATTTGTCGGCGGAAATGCGCTCTTTCAGGGCAGTTAGGGCGTCCATAGGGATCCTCAAGTGTCGGTAGAAAGGCTGCTCCCCCCAAAGGTAGGGGCAGGATTGGCAAATGGCTATACATTCCGTGTTCAAACGGTCTGTCTTCTTTGTTATCTCCCTTTTATCCAGCCTGTGACAACCGGGTGAGGCACAAACTGGGCCTTGGCAGGGCAGGCAAGCGGGATCCCTAACGCAAAGGCAGGTATGATGGAAAAACAAACTGGTCTCATCTGGGTCGCCCGGTTAATCGTCGGATTGGTGTGGTTGATGGGGAGAAGCAATCGGTGAACTTCGGTCGAGTGCTGACGGCCATGGTTACCCCCTTTACTGATGAGGGGGAGCTTAACTACGATGAGGCCGCTCGTTTGGCCGATTACTTGGTAACCCACGGCAGTGACGGCTTGGTGGTCTGTGGCACCACAGGCGAATCTCCCACCCTAACCTGGCAAGAGGAGTATGAGCTGTTCCGCGTGGTGCGAGATGCCGTAGCCGGTCGGGCTAAGGTGATCGCCGGGACGGGATCCAACTCCACCCGTGAGGCCATTGAAGCCACAAAAAAGGCCGCTCAACTCGGTTTGGATGGCTCTCTGCAGGTGGTGCCCTACTACAACAAGCCTACCCAGGCCGGCCTTTATGAGCACTTCAAGGCCATCGCCCAAGCCAGTGACCTGCCCATCTTGCTCTACAACATTCCCAGTCGGACAGGGGCCAGTTTACAGCCGGAGACTGTAGCCCAATTAGCAGAATTGGAAACGGTTGTCGCCATCAAAGAAGCCAGTGGTATGATGGATGTAGCTTCGGAAATTCGGCGACTCACTCCCTCGCGTTTCGCCATCTATTCAGGGGATGACTCTCTGACGTTGCCGCTCCTATCTTTGGGGGGGAGCGGGGTGGTCAGTGTAGCCAGCCACCTGGTTGGGTTGCAGTTGCAGGAGCTGATCCAGAGCTACATCAGGGGGCAACACGATCAAGCTTTGGCCCACCACCTGCGCCTGTTTCCGTTGTTCAAGGTTTTATTCATCGAGACCAACCCAGTTCCGATTAAGGCCGCATTGGAGATGCAGGGTTGGCGAGTGGGTCGGGCGCGCCTTCCCCTAGCGCCTCTACAGCCCAGTTCTCTGCAGGTTTTGCGACAGGTGCTTGAAGAGATGGGCCTACTGGCTGAATCGAAGGGATCCGAACAAATGGCGACAAAAGTTTCATGATTGCATTTTTAGACTTTGCTTCTGCCATGACCACGGTTTTCAGGGGTTTGCAAGGGGCTCTTTTGTGGCGTTTGACCTGTGGGTAGGTAGCTTTTTCCCTGAAAAGCTCTTCCCCGGCCTGGGAAATGGATGAGTTGCGGCTTTCGCCCACAACTTTGTCGGGGATAGCTTGTGCCTATTTCTGTTTTTGTTTTTTTACTGTTGAGGATCTAAACCCATATGCCAACACCACGTTCTTCAGTTGCTTCTCGTTCTGTGATCCCACAATCCACCTCTTCCGTTCAGATGATTCCGCTGGGCGGCGAGCGGGAGATCGGCAAAAACACATGGGCCTTCCGCTACGAGGACGACATTATCCTCTTGGATGCCGGTTTGGCTTTTCCCGATGAGAGCATGCACGGCGTGAACATCGTGCTGCCGGACATGACCTACATCAAGCAAAACCGCGACAAAGTGCGGGGGATGGTGGTTACCCACGGCCACGAAGATCACATCGGTGGCATCCCGTATCACCTGCGGGAGTTCGATATTCCGGTCATCTACGGCCCCAGATTGGCGCTGGCGCTGCTGGAAGAGAAACTGCGGGAGGTGGGCCTGCTCAACCGCACAGAGCTGCGTCCTGTTGGCCCCCGTGAAATCGTTCCCTTGAGTAAGCACTTTTTTGCCGAATTCATTCGCAACACCCACTCTTTTGCCGATAGCTTTACGGTGGCTCTGCACACGCCTGTGGGCGTCATTATTCAGACCGGCGACTTTAAGATCGACCATACCCCCGTGGATGGGGAGTACTTCGACCTGCAGCGGTTGGCCGAACATGGGGAAAAGGGAGTGCTCTGCCTGATCAGCGACTCCACCAACGCTGAAGTGCCGGGGTTCACCCCCTCTGAAGCCTCAGTGGTGCCCGGTCTCACCAAGGCCATTGCCGGAGCCAAAGGGCGGGTGATCATCACTACCTTTGCTTCTTCGGTGCATCGTCTCAACTTGGTGCTGCAGATCGCCGAACAGCAGGGTCGGGTGGTGTCTCTGCTGGGCCGCTCCATGCTGAATGTGGTGGCTCACGCGCGGCGTTTGGGCTACATCCGCTGCAAGGACGAGACGCTGCAGCCGATGCATGTGATCAACAGCCTGCCGGATGACCGGGTGATCATCCTCACCACCGGATCCCAGGGAGAACCTCTAGCTGCTCTCACCCGCATTGCCAACGGCGAGCACCCGCAGTTGCAAATCAAGCCAGGCGACACGGTGGTGTGGTCGGCCAACCCGATCCCTGGCAACACCATCGCGGTCTCGCGGGTCATCGACAAGCTGATGGAGCTGGGAGCCAATGTCATTTACGGCAAAGACAAGGGCCTGCACGTTTCCGGCCACGGCTGCCAGGAAGACCAGAAGCTGATGATTGCCCTGACCCGCCCCAAGTTCTTCGTTCCCACCCACGGGGAATACCGCATGCTGGTCAAGCACGCCGAAACCGCCATGAGCATGGGGATCCCGCGGGAAAACATTGTAATCATCGACAACGGCGATGTGGTGGAGGTGAACCGGGAGCGCATTGCCATCACGGGCCGCGTCCCCTCTGGCCTGCAGATGATCGCCGCTTCCCACGATGGAGTGGTGATGGATGAGATGCTGCAGGAGCGGCAGCAGATCGCCAAAGATGGCATGGTGACGGTGGTGATCAGCCTGGACGGCAGCGGCCAGTTGCTCTGCACCCCGCAGGTGCAAACCTTTGGCTTGGCGGGGGAAGGGAACCAACTCAAGGGATCCGACCTGAAACCCCTTCTGGAGAACACCCTTCGGCAAGCGTGGCCCCAATTTGCTCGCTCGCTGGAGCGGGGCAGCCTGGACATCGACTGGGCCGGCCTTAAGGGCGAAGTGGAGCGGGTGGTGCGCCGTTTCTTGCGAGAACAATTGCCCGGCAGGCCCACGGTGGCGGTTTTTGTGCAATCCCCTGAAGAGGAGTCTGTGTCTTCTTTGGGTGTGGAAACCCAACCGGAGCCGGTAGCGGGTGCTCTGGGCCGGCGGCGGCGTTCCTCGGCAGCGGTAGCTGCTTCCTAAAACTGGCCCGTTCTCCGTGGCTGGATCGTCTAAGCGCCTTTGGGATCCCTTGCCGAGCGCAGGGATCCTTCCTGTTGTGCCGGCTTGTATCCATCCGTGAGAAAACTGCGGAGGGCGGACTCTGCCGCCGCATCTGGTTGCAGGGATCCCACCTCGCTAAAGGGAGGGCAGCGGGTTTGGGGAGGGAGCGGTTGCCGAAGGGCGCTCAAGAAGGCATCGGCCAAATCGGCGTAGCCCCGGTCGTTGGGGTGAAAGCCGTCGGCCAGCGGGCCGGGAAAGAAGGACTCGCGTCGGTAGGAGCGGGGATCGCAGAGCAAGTCCACCACTGGGATCCCCTGTTGGCTTAAGGGGTTGATGGCCCGTTGCGTGAGGCCAACCGAGATCAGGGAGAGCAGTTGGCGCACGCTGCTGGGTTGCTGCTGACCCAGAGGAATCAGGGCGAAGTTGGGCAGGTTGGCCACCGCCAGGCGAGCTTGAGGGGCACGGGCACGCACCGCTTGCAGCAGGGTTTGGTAATCGGCGGCGAATTGTCGGATCTGCTGATCGACGAAGGGCAAGGGATCCTCACCTTGGAGAGCCTGTTGAGCCGCCGCCAGAGCGATGGCGTTGGTATCGTTTCCGCCCACCCAAATGGTGATCAGGGTGGCATCGGGGGGAAGGCGCGGCACTTGATCCTGCAGCAAATTGGCCGGGATCCCCTGCCTCAGGGCTTGCATGGCGGGGCTGAGCACCGCTCCCGAACGGCCCAGGTTGATAAGCTCCACTGGGCCGGGCAGCAAGCGAGCCAGGCGGGGCACATAGCCCGTTCCATTGGGGCAGTCCAGGGGCTCTGAGCGCTGGGGTCGAGTGCCGGCGGCGTTGGCTGGGCCATCACAGGAAATGGAGGCGTTGTAGCCAACGGCATCGCTGGCTCCCAGGGCAACGTAGCGGGTGAGGGTGGGTGGGCTGGGCACAACAGGGGATCCAGAACTGGCAGAGCAGCCGGTTAGCCCCAAACTGAGTATCAAAATCAGCAGGGAGAGGAGGAACACCCAGCTGTCTTGTTGTCTTGGAGTCGAGTTTTCTGGGGTTCGGGTGCTGGCATCCTTTGCAGAGAGAGGCATGGGAAAGCGGGCATAGATAGGGCGAGGCGGGAAGCACCCCCAGACAGGCTAGCCAAGGATCCCAAAATTGGCGAGGTATGGTGGGAGTATGCCGCTACGGTTTTGCAAGTCCCGCACCTACCACGATCCCCTGCATGGCGCCATCAGCCTGAATGGAGGGGACGCGGTTGAGGCTCTGCTCATTCGCCTGATCGATACACCGGCCTTTCAGCGGCTGCGCCGCATTCGCCAGTTGGACACGGCCTTTTTTACCTTCCACGGGGCAGAGGGATCCCGCTTTACCCATTCGGTGGGGGTGCTGCAGGTAACGCGGCGGCTGTTCGACAAATTGGCCCATCGCCACCCGGAGCTGCGTCCCTATCGGGCGGTAACCTTGGCCTCGGCTCTGCTGCACGACATTGGCCATGCCCCTTTTAGCCATGCCGGGGAAGAGATCTTCGGCTGCCGACACGAGGTTTGGACGGCCCGCATTCTCCGGGAGGATCCCCAAGTGGGGACGCTGCTGGCGGAGTTTGATTCCCAACTGCCGGCCCAGATGCAGCAGGTGTTGCAGAAGCAATTTCCCCTGCCGCTGGTGGGGCAACTCATCTCCAGCCAACTGGACTGCGACCGCTTCGATTACCTGATGCGGGATAGCCTGCTCACGGGCGCCCAATACGGCCACCTGGACTTGGATCGCATCCTAACGGTGCTGGATTATGACCCGGAGACGGGATCCCTGTCCATCCCCGCCCGCAAAGGCCTGGGGGCCATCGAGCACTACCTGGTGGTGCGCTATTTCATGTACACCCAGGTCTACCAACATCCCAAAAGCTTGTGCGCCCGCTTCATCTTGGATCGGCTGTTCAAACGGGCGCAGGTTCTCTTGCAAAGGGGGGAGATTGAGCTGGATCCCATCCTCAGCGCTTGGTGCTGGGCCTCGCTGGCGGCTCAAAAAGGGGATCCCTTCGAGTTGCCGCTCCCCCTCTACTTGGCTGCCGACGATATCATCTTCAGCTACCCCATGCGCCTCTGGGCCATGTCGGGGAAGGATCCCATCTTGGCGGATCTGTCGCGGCGCTACTTGGAGCGGGATTTGTTCAAGGCCCGCAACATTACCCAGTTGTCTGAGGAACAACGCCAAACCCTGGTGGCCGCCGTGCAGGCCAAAATGCTGCAGGACGGGCTGGATCCTGAAAGTTACTTGGGCATCCGCTCTGCCCATGTCCAGGGCTATAGCTTTTATGACCAAGGGATCCAGCTCAAAACCGAGCGTGGCTATGAAGAAATTGCCCATCTTTCCCCTTTGGTGCGTGCCTTGGTGGAAACCCAGCGCCAGGTCTGGCTAATCTTTCCCCGGCCCTATGGCGATATCGTAGAAGGGGTTTTGTCTGCCTAGAAAATCATTGGGCCATCCCAGAGCTAGAGCATTAGAGGTGGGAATCTGTTCCTGAGCACATCTAAACAACGAGGGAAGCAGGAGTGGGGATCCGAGAAATCCTAACGGGGGTATTGTCCTTAACAGCTTTGGCGATTGCCCTGGTGGCTCTGCAACTGAGGCGAGCGTTGCGGGCTTCCCCCTGGCTGAGGGATCCCC
Organism: Thermostichus sp. OS-CIW-29; assembly: GCF_054058195.1. Classification (NCBI taxonomy): domain Bacteria; kingdom Bacillati; phylum Cyanobacteriota; class Cyanophyceae; order Thermostichales; family Thermostichaceae; genus Thermostichus; species Thermostichus sp. OS-CIW-29. The sequence continues at coordinate 2,929 of NZ_JBSSAB010000024.1, read as the reverse complement.
CGGCGGAACAGGCAGGGGAAATCGCGGCCGGGATGGAGCGGCTGGCGGTGATCGTGCCCGCCTACAACGAGGCCGAGAACGTGGTGGGCTGCCTGAGCAGCATTCTGGACAGCACCTCTGCCCCTTTACAGGTGTGGTTGGTGGACGATGAATCCACGGATGCCACCTGGGAGCTGGCCCAAGCCCTGGCTGCCGAACGGCAAGATCCGCGCCTACACCTGCTCAAGGGGGATCCCCGTCCCAAAGGCCAAAGGTGGGTGGGCAAAAACTGGGCCTGTGCCCAAGCCGTCGCCCGCGTAGAAGCCGACTACTTGCTGTTTCTGGATTGCGACGTGCGGCTGGGATCCGGTGCCATTGAAGCGGCCTTAGGACATTTGCTGGCAAGCGGCAGCGGCTTGGTGAGTGTAGGGCCGCAATTGGTGTGCGGTTGCCTGGCGGAGTGGCTGGTGCAACCCATCATGATGACCATCCTGGCGGTGGGTTACAACTTTGCCGCCGTCAACGATCCCGACAACCCCAAAGCCTTTGCCTTTGGTCCCTTCCTGCTGTTTCGCCGCTCTGCCTACGAGCAAGTTGGCGGGCATGCCGGAGTGGCCGATGTGGTGATCGAGGATGTGGCCCTGGGGCAACGGATCAAAGCCCAGGGGTTGGGCCTGCAAATTTGCCTGGGAGGGCCGCGGGTGCGCAGCCGCATGTATGCCAACGGGGCTGCCCTTTGGGAAGGGTGGACCAAAAACTGGTTCCTGGGCCTGGAGCGCAACTGGGCCTTGGCGGTGTTGGCAATGGGTACGGTCTTGGGGATCTGCAGCTTGCCCTGGTTGGGGCTGATCCTGGCTGGGGCTACGGGATCCCTGGAGGTGCTGTTGGCCAGCTTTGCAGGGATCCTGGCCCAATTGGCCATCCGGCTTCTGCTCCGGCATTGGGCGCATCTGCCCCTCTGCTACTGGTGGCTAACGGCAGTGGGGGGTTGGGCGACAGCGGCCATCATCTTGGCTTCGGCCATCCGCACCACCACCGGCCGCAACTGGACTTGGCGGGGCCGTTCTCTCGCCGTCCACTGACCGGAGTGCGCCAACACCCCAGAAATGGTACAAGAACATGGTCTAATGGGGGATGTTCGGAAAACAGGCAAGCTGGGTTTAGAAACAGCGGAATAGCACACCATGCAGGCTCTGGTCATCGGATCTGGGGGGCGAGAACACGCTCTGGCCTGGAAGCTGTTGCAGTCTCCCCAGGTTACTCGGATCTACTGTGCCCCCGGCAACGGCGGCATGCAGCAGCTGCCCCGCTGTCAATCCGTGGCTTTGGCGGCTACCGACATTGAAGGCCTGGTGCGGTTTGCTACCGTACAAGGGATCCGCCTGACGGTGGTAGGGCCAGAGCTGCCCTTGGTGCAGGGGATCGTGGACGCCTTCCAGGCAGCAGGGTTGCCCATTTTCGGGCCTAGCCGCGCCGCTGCCCAACTGGAAGGAAGCAAACTCTGGGCTAAGCAATTGATGCAAGAGGCGGGGATCCCGACTGCTCGCGCTACCGGCTTTGCTGAGCTATCTGCCGCTGTGGCCTATCTCGACTCCCAGAGTTTCCCAGTGGTCATCAAAAAAGATGGACTGGCTGCCGGCAAGGGGGTAACCGTTGCCCAAAACCGGGAAGAAGCCGTGCAAGCCCTGGAAGCAGCCCTGGCCAAGCCGGGCGATCAGGTGCTGATCGAGGAGTTTATCCCCGGCCAGGAGGTGTCGGTTTTGGCTCTAACCGATGGCCAGATCTGTGTGCCGCTGCCACCTGCCCAGGACTACAAGCGCCTTGGCGAGGGCGATACTGGCCCCAACACCGGCGGTATGGGAGCTCATGCCCCTGCGGATCACCTGGTAACTCCAGAACTGTTGGCCCGCATCCAAGCCCAGATCCTGGATCCCACCCTGGAGGCTTTGCAACGGCGGGGCATCCGCTACCAGGGGGTGATCTATGCCGGTTTGATGATCACGCCCAGTGGGGATCCCTACGTGTTGGAGTACAACTGCCGCTTTGGGGATCCAGAGGCTCAAGTCCTCCTGCCCTTGCTGGAAAACCCTTTGGACGAGGTGCTGCTGGCCTGTATAGAAGGACGGCTGGCCCAAATCCAGCTCAAATGGAAACCCGGCTATGCCGCCTGCGTGGTGATGGCAGCCCCAGGCTATCCCGATGCCTACGAGCGAGGGATCCCCGTCTCCGGCTTGGATGCAGCTGCCACCACGGGGGCGTTGGTGTTTCATGCGGGTACCCGCCAGGCAGGCAAGCAGCTCCTGAGCGATGGCGGGCGCGTTCTCTGTCTTACCGGCCAAGGGGCAACCCTATCCGAGGCCCTGCGCCAAGCCTACGCAGCTGTGGAGCAAGTGCAGTTTCCCAAGGCCTACTATCGTTCTGACATCGGCAGCCACGCCCTGGGGCCTGCCGTCCGCCGAGGAGTGATCCCTACCCCATAAAGCCATCCCTTGCCCTCTCAGCTGCAGCCGGATGGAAGAAGCCCCAGAGGGGTCGCTCCTCCAGGGCCCATAAAGCAGCTTTGAAAAAAGCTTTGATGCTTAGACGATAGCGCTTTCGGTAACAAGACGGCAACAGTGATATCAAAAGCTCAACTTTACTTTAGATTCCTTAACAATAGCCCTCTGCTTTGACTAGGCACGGATATTGCTGAGCTGAGTCTCTCCCCTCTCGAGGGGGATCCCCCATTAGCCCACTTGAACTGTTGCGGACCCGGATCCCCTAGAGCAGGCATTTCCTCTCCCAGGGTGGAAGAGGGGTTGGGGGTGTTCGTCTGGGGCAGCGCATGGCAGAGAAGACTATCTCTCTCAAATAGATTCAGCTAGAAATCGCAGGAGCCCCGCACTGTACCCGTAGGGTCGGTGTCGGGAGGAATGCGCTTTGATGAAGTACAATGAACTTATGAGCCAAG
>NZ_JBSSAB010000023.1:0-51178 GCF_054058195.1 Thermostichus sp. OS-CIW-29 | reverse complement strand
AAGCCGGCGCGTTGGGCGAAGAAGTGGCTGTAGGCTCGCTCCAAATCCTGGAGCGCCTGTTGCAGCGGATGCACCGGCGCATCCGCCAGCCACGCTGTATCTGTGCTGTGGCGCCACGCGGTGAGCAGCTGGCACAAGCCCGCATAGCCTAGCTTTTTCTGGCCTTGCTCGTGACGCTCCTTCTGCAACGCCAGTGCTTTGTTGTAGAGGAACCGGCAGGAGCCAGCAAAGCGGCGCATCTGCCGTTCCTGCTGGCTGTTGGGCAGCAATTCGTACTTGAAGGCTTGAAGTCGTTGCACCGCTCAATCGTATTCTTGGCCTATGCGTGATGACAACGATATTCACATGGCCGGCACTGCGTTTTTAAAGGGCGTCGGCTACGGTCGGCGCTATCCTTCCCCGCCCTGAAGGACGGGGCTTGCCGCGCCTTTTGGTCAACTCAAGACAATTGGGCAGCAACGGCTTTCAACAGGTGTTTTTGGTCAACGGGCTTCGTCAAATAGGCATCGGAGCCAAAGCATAACCCCTGTTCAATCTCTTCGGGAGAGATTTTCGAGGAGAGAAAGACAAAGGGGATGTGAGCCGTGGACTGATCCCATCTCAGAGCATCCAGCACCCCATAGCCGTTCAGCTTGGGCATCACCACATCGCACAACACCAAGTCCGGCATCAGCGTGCGCACCATCTGCAAACCCTCCTCTCCATCGGTGGCCGCCACCGCGTCGTACCCCGCTCTTTGCAACACCTTCTGCAGATAGGTGCGAATAGAGGGTTCGTCTTCAATCACCAGGATGCGTTTGGACATAACTTTGTAAAAAATTAAACAAAGACCTGGCCCAACCTGTCGGGCCTACTGTCCGCCTTCCCGGAGCCAGAGAGATCCGAGTTGATGCAAGAACAAGTCGAAGAACTACAGCTGCAGCATAGGGAAACTCTGGAAAAAAAAACTCCGCCAAATCGCTCATTCTGGGATCTCCCTGCTCTGCAAAAATCCTGATAGAGTGCGGAACAACTTTCCTCATCCGCAGATTTGCGGTTATGCCAGAAACCCCCCTCCTCCTTTGGGAGAAGTGAAAGCAGCCTATTCCGAAGTCAGTTGACGTTCCATCAGGCGGGTGAGGGCGGCGGTGGGGGTGGTCTGCCCTTGCAACAACAGATGCACTTCCTGGGTGATGGGCACCTGAATGCCGTGCTGGGCAGCGATCTCGACCACGACGGGAGCGGTGTAAACCCCTTCGGCGGTGCCCTCGATCTCCGCCAAAATCTGCGACAAGGGTTGGCCCTGGCCTAGCCCGTAGCCCACTCGGTAGTTGCGGCTCAAGCGGCTGTGGCAGGTGGCCAGCAGATCCCCCAACCCCGACAGGCCGTTGAAGGTTTCTGCCCGTGCCCCCAGCTTGGATCCCACCCGGATCATCTCTGCCAGGCCGCGGGTAACCAGAGCCGCACGGGCATTGGCCCCCAGTTGCAAGCCATCACACACGCCAACAGCGATGGCGATAACATTTTTCAGGGTGCCGCCTAGCTCCACTCCCAGCGGATCGCTGCTGGTATAGAGGCGGAACCGCTCTGAAGAAAGGGCATACTGCACCTGCACAGCGGCCCAGGGATCCCGGCTGGCCACCACTGCCGCTGCCGGCAAGCCTTGGCGGATCTCCGCCGAAAGATTAGGCCCCGAAAGCACTACCAGAGGCTGCTCCGGGAAAGTGGCCCCCCAGATTTGGGTAGGGGTCAGAAGCTGCAGTGGATCCAACCCTTTGGTGGCCGAGACCAAAATTGCCTGCGGTGGGATCCCCACCTGGCGCACCGCTTCCACCACAGGGCGTACCCCCGCCATAGAGACGGCTGAGATGAGGATTTGGGATCCCTGGAGCACTTCTGCCAAATCCAGGCCCTTGCGGCGATTCCAAACCCGCACCCGGTGCCCTTGCCCCTGAGCCAGCATCGCCAGGGTACTTCCCCAAGCCCCGGCTCCCAAAATGGCAACGCTTTGCGGGGATGTTGGGCTTTGGCCTTCTGCGCTAGTGTTCATCTAATCTGTTCACCCGCAGACTTTCTCTTAAGCTTTCTTCGTAGGATGCCTCTCAAAAAGCCTGCGCCGGCAAAGGGAAGACCGGCGACAAAGGTTAGTATGGGTGGATACCAAATCATGGGTTAGCTCGAGAGCAGACGACATGGCAGAAGCAGGGATCCCCCGCCTTCCTCCTGAGGTAGCCGCCAAGATGGGAACCTGGCAGCACGGGTATGCCCTTACCAATGGCATTCAACTGCACTACGTCACCCAAGGGGAAGGGGAGCTGGCGATCTTGTTGCACGGTTTCCCGGAGTTTTGGTACTCCTGGCGGCATCAGATTCCGGTGTTGGCGCAGCGGTTTCGCGTGGTGGCACCCGATATGCGCGGCTACAACGATTCCGACAAACCGGATCACGGCTATGACCTGGATACCCTTACCGAGGATATTCGCGGCTTGCTGAGCCACTTTGGGGCCCGAAGAGCGGTGGTCGTAGCCCACGATTGGGGGGGAGCCATTGCCTGGCACTGGGCGCAATTTTTTCCTGAGGAGATTCGCAAGCTGGCCGTCCTCAATTCTCCCCATCCGGCCTGCTTTCGCCGTGAATTCTTGAGCAACTTGGATCAACTGCGCCGCAGTTGGTACCTGTTCTTTTTTCAATTGCCTTGGCTGCCAGAGTGGGTGCTGCAGTGGGATTTGGGAGATTGGGTGCGCCGCATTTTCCAGGAAACCTCGGTGCGCAAAAGCGCCTTCACCCGCCACGACCTCAAGCTCTACCAAGAGGCCCTCTCCAAACCCAAGGTTCTCACCTCTGCCCTCAACTACTACCGCCAGCTGTTTAACCTGCCCACCTTGCAGAACCTGTTTTTGCAGCCCATGCGGCAGATCCTCGCCCCCACCCTGCTGATTTGGGGAGAAGAAGACTTTGCCCTCAGCCGCGAGCTAACCGAGGGGATGGATCCCTTTTTCCCCAACGGCCTGCGCAAGGAGTACATCCCCGAATGCGGCCATTGGGCGCAGCAGGAAGCTCCGCAAACGGTCAATCGGCTGCTGATGGAGTTTCTCTAGCGGGCCGGGCTTGGGATCCGCTCTTTACCATCTTCAAGGGTTGACCCTAGAATAATCCACTGAGTTTATGGGAGAACCGGCATGGCCCTGGAGTATCCATCCCATCTGCGCTACGTGGACACCCACGAGTACATCCATGTTGAGGATGATATTGCGGTGATTGGGATCACGGCTTATGCCGTCGATCAACTGGGGGATATCGTTTTCGTGGGCTTGCCCGAAGAAGGGACAGAGATTGAAAAAGGGGAAAGCTTTGGCTCGGTGGAATCGGTCAAAGCCGTCGAAGATCTCTATGCCCCTCTTTCTGGAGAGGTGGTGGCCGTGAATACAGCGGTGGTGGAGAGCCCCGAAAGCCTTGCCGACGATCCCTATGGCGATGGCTGGCTGATCAAGGTGCGCATTGCCAACCCCGAAGACTTGGAAGACACCATGAGTGCCGAAGCCTATGCCAGCTTGGTAGAGGGATCCTAAACTCCAGCAGTTGGCCCTGAACTACAGCAAAGTCTCTCGGTTACCCCCCTCAGCTTTGGCTTGGTAGAGGGCCTTGTCGGCAGCAGCCAGCAGACTTTGTGGGTCAGTTCCCTCTCCCAGCTCCAGCAGAGAGGCGATGCCCACACTGCAGCTTAGGGAGATGGTCTCCGTCCCCGCCTGCACCAACAGGGTCTGGACAGCCTGCCGCAAGCGTTCTGCCAGCCCTAGGATCTGCGAGTTCGGGATCCCGCGCACCAGCAGGGCAAACTCATCGCCCCCCAAGCGGGCCACCAGATCGTCTTGGCGAACGTGAGCTTGCAATCGCCGCGCCACCTGGATTAAGGTTTGATCCCCAGCCCAGTGCCCCCAGCGGTCGTTGATTTGCTTAAACCCATCCAAATCCAGATAGAGCACGTGGAGGGGAATGCGATGGCGAAGGGCAAAGGGGATCTCCAGCTCCAGTTGCTTCAGGAAAAAACGTCGGTTATACAGACCGGTTAGCGGGTCATAGAGGGCAGCAGTGGCCATTTGCAAAAAGAAGGCTTCTTCTGCCGCGTCGTAGTAGGCAAACTTGAGGGTGCTGGCCCCCACTTGAATGCGATCTCCATCCTTCAGGAGAACGCGGCTGACGCGCTCGCCGTTAACATATGTGCCGTTGAGGCTCTCCAGGTCGGTGAGGACATAACCCTCACTTTCTCTTTCCAGCCGACAGTGCTGCCGGGAGACGGCGTGATCCAAGAGCTGAATGTCCGCGCGGTGGCTGCGCCCCAAAACTCCACCCCTCGCCAAGGGAAACGTCATGCCCACATTGGCGCCGCTGAGCACCGTCAGAAAGGCCGCAGTTGCCTCAGGCTGGGGTCTGCGCTCGTAAAACTCCAAGGGGATCTGAGTGGTTGGCTCCTCTGGCAACTGAGAGAGAGGGTCGAGAGGCATGGAGAGGCCCAACGAATTGTGCGGGTTAGCAGTAAGCACTCGTTATATCCGTATTATGTCGGTTTTCCCCAGGCCGTGTTTGGGTGAGCGAGGGATGTCTCGCCGGTTCTGATCTGTAAACTTGCGGAACTCTGGAGTTTATCGTATACCATCGCACGCGGTGAGGCCCTCAGTTGAGAGCTACGCGAGGATTCCATCCCGCCTGCGCGGTTGTATCGGCCAGCTGTGGGAAGAAGCTCAATGGCAAACCCCAATTTCCCCAGGATCCCAAGTATTTTTCGGGATAACTCAAAAAACGGGTTCGGTTTGCCCCTCGTTCCCTGATTTCGAGAAGAGGCTCTCTCCTCTATGTCCTACAGATCCTCTGACTTCTGAAGAGTTGCCGAGGCGGCCTAGAATGGGTCTGGGATCCCTGAGAGGAGGAGTGGGGCATGATCAGGCCCAATTCTGCCCATCTATTGACTCCGGATTTTCGCCTCAGCCTGTCGGTGTTGGCTTTGGCGGTGCCGCTGTTCTGGCTTTCGTTTTGGGCGGGGCTAGGGGTGGGCCTGTTTGGCCTGTTTTTGATGGTGCAGACCTCTCTGATCGGTCTGGCCTTTACCAGGACGGCGCTGCAGGTCTACAGCGGCTCCAAGCGCATCCGCGAGTTTCCCTACAGCGAGTGGCAGGATTGGCAAATTTTCTGGCCGCCGCTGCCGGTGTTGTTCTTTTTCCGAGAAACCAAAAGCATTCATTTTTTGCCGATGCTGTTTAACCCTGCCGAGCTAAAGATGTGTTTGGAAGAGCGGGTGGGTCATCTCCACGCCCAACATCGGTCTCAAGGATCCCCGCCGATTGCTGGTCCGGGTAGCTCCCGCCGATGAGTGGCTCCGCCTTGTGGGTTTGGCAGCAGGCAGAGAGATGGCGCTGGCTGGAGTGTCAGCTTTTGGCGGAGTGGCCTCACGCTTTTGGCTCTCGCCAAGGTCATCCCCATCCCCCGTCTCAGTTGGCCGCCCGGCTGCAACTGCCCCCTGAACAGGCCGCGTGGGGCCATCAGGTGCATGGCTGCAACTGGGTTTGGGCAGATGGGATCACCGAAACCTTTGGACACAAACGAGAGCAGGACTGCTCTGTTGGTCAAGAGATCTCTACCCGTTCTCAGGCAGATGCGGTCATTGCCCGCCGCCAAGGAGATTCTGCCTGGGTCTGCACCGCTGACTGTGTGCCGATTTTGGTGGCCAGTCGAGAATGGGTGGCGGCCATTCACGCCGGGTGGAGAGGCACTGCTGCGGGGATCTTGTCCAAGGTGCTGCAGGAGTTTTTACAGGCGGGGATCCCTGCTGCTGGGATCCGCGTGGCCATCGGGCCTTCCATTTCGGGGTCGGTCTATCAGGTGTCAGAAGCGGTGGCGGAGCTGGTGCTGAACAGTTTACCCCCGGGGCTGGATGCCCGCGCCGCCCTGTTGCCCGATCCTCTGCCTGGCAAGGTTCGCCTGGATCTGCGCTGGGTCAACGGTGCCCAAGCCCAAGCCAAAGGGATCCCCCCTGAACACATTGCCGTCAGCCCCCATTGCACCCTCAGCCAACCCCAAGATTTCTTTTCCTACCGCCGCGATGGATCCCTGAAGGATGAGCAGGGCCGTCATTGCGTGCAGTGGTCGGGAATCGGCCTGCGGTCGTAGGCAGACTTGACCCAGTTCTGCCCGGAGGAACGGGAAGTAGTGGCTATAATTGCGCTCAAGACAGGGCTGATACATTTACGCTGAACACTGCTGAACATCACCGTTCAACTATGCAGCGATAGCATTCTGTTTGTTTCCAAACAGAATGGCGGTATCCCGCAAAGCTTTGAGTAGAACACCCAAAGCGCAGTTTCCGTGTCATCTTACTACCAATTTTCTGCTTTGCTTTGGCTACCATGTTGGCAGACTCGAAAGTAAACAGAAAGATCAACTGGTAGTAATCCGTACTGAACATATTATACATTATTTTCAGTATAGTTGAGCTTATTATTGACTAGAGTCATGCTCTATCTAACTACTGGAGATCCCATGGTTTACCGCGCTGTTTTCTGGGGATTAGCTGGGATGGCTTTGGCTTTCTCTCTCGCTTTCCTTGAGGAGGCTAACGCTCAAACCTCGCTGACTGGCATCAACCGTGACAGCGTACTGCAACTGAACCTTGGGTCGGGACGCAGCCTCCCTCGGGTACCTGTGGGCGGTTCAGGTTCTGAGGAGGGCCGGGATCCTGCTGCTCCTTCGGCGCAAATGTGGGCAGAGTGGCATATTCGCGCCAATGTCTGCACCGGAAACCTCTCCACAGAAGAACTGGCGGAGCTGTTTCCATTGGTGAATCAAGCTCTAGTGGATGCCGTTTGCCGGGGAGGAAGTTAAAGGTTGCCCAGGCTGGCGGTAAGGTGAAGAAGGAGCCTCTAGGTCGCTGCTGCATGGATTTTGAGAAACTTTTGGAGGAATGGGTTGCAGCCTTTGCCCAAGTGGCCGAAGAAAGTTTGGCCTCTTTGGAGACTGCCCTGATGGAGCTGGCAGAGCACTTGGCTGTGCCTTTACAGGAAACCCTTAGGCAGTGGGAAGCCCTCTGGAATCTGGAGGAGGAAGTGGAGCTGGAGCCTGAGCCAGAACCCTTTGAGGAAACCCTCAACCCTTCTGGCGAATCTTTCACCACCAGTCGTTTCTTCGTCAGCCCGATAGGATTTGGGGGTGTGGTTGTTTACACTTACGTGGCTTCGCCGCCAGAATACATCGGGGATCCCACCTGCCGCTACAATGCCCATTCTCCAGAGTTGCGCTGCGCCGTCAACCCCTGCGGCCCCTGTGAGGGCTGTCCCCACTACGAGCCTCGGAATGAGCCCCGATGAAGGGTGACCGCCTGATTGTTGCGCTGGATACTCCTTCTCAAGAGCAGGCTTTGGAGTGGGTGGACTCCTTGCCGCAGGTGCTGTGGTGGAAGGTGGGTCTGGAGTTGTTCACTGCTGCGGGTTCTTCCATCCTGCAGGCTCTCAAGGAAAGGGGCAAGCGCATTTTCCTGGATTTGAAGCTGCACGACATTCCCCACACGGTGGGGAGGGCTACGGAGGTGGCCGTCGGCTATGGAGTGGATCTGCTCACCGTCCATGCCGCCGGTGGCAGTGCTATGTTGCGCTCAGCCGTGGCAGCCGCCCAGGGCAGTTCTTGTCGGCTGTTGGCGGTTACCCTCTTAACCAGCATCAGCCCCCCGCAGGTGCGACAGGAACTGGGCATCGAGATGGATCCCGCCGACTATGTGTTGCATTTGGCCCGGCTGGCTCAAGCTCAAGGCTTTACTGGACTGGTTTGCTCTCCTCAGGAGGTCTCGCGGTTGCGCCAAGCTTTGGGGCCGGAGGTTTTGCTGGTTACTCCCGGGATCCGTCTGGGCCAAGCCAAGGCGGGGGATGGAGACGAGGATCAACAGCGCATCTGCACGCCCGACGAAGCTCTGCGGGCAGGAGCCGATTATCTGGTGGTGGGCCGCCCCATCACCGCTTCTCCCGATCCCGTGGCCGCCTTGCGGCGCTTCCAAGCCTTGTGGGATGCTGCTAGCTGAGAGGGTGGGGAGATGGTTTGGCCTGATGTTGTCCTGGTGGTTCTGTGATGCAACGATACCATAGGCTTGTCCGGTGGATCCCTGAAAAAAGGCCGGCTGGATCCGGCAGGAGGCGTTGGCTAGGAGTCGGTTTGTCGGTGGTTTTGGGCCTGGTCAGCACTCCTGGGCGCGTTAGGGGTGCGGAGCATTTCGTTCCGGCAAGAGGGGAAACTTGCCTGGCTGCTCCTCAGGTTTGGGCTGAGGCTCTAACGGAGCAGTTGCCTTTGTTTCTCAATCTGGCCTTGAGCCGCTCCCGCTCTGAGTTTCAGGTTGTGCTGGTGGGGAAGCCGGAGGTTGAAATGCTCTCTCCAGGGTCTCCGGCCCGCTTACGCCAACAGGAGCTGGCTCCGGTTTTGCCGGACACCGCAACTGCTTCTCCAGAAGCTTTTCGGCTGTATTTCACCACGCTGGAGCGCCGCTTGGTCTTGCCCCAACACCCCCAAAAGGAGGGCAACTCCTTGGCCGGTCGGCGCAGCGAAACCCTGCAACTGGCCTACGAGGCTTATGTTCTGCGGGCTGCTCCTGGGGATCCCTGGCGGTTGGTGCGTCTGCAGGTAACCGGATCGGGGATCCCCATTCGCGATGTAACGAATGGACTCACTGCCCAGGCCATCCGCCGCTGGCAACAGTCGGGTTGCCCCTTGACGGGCGATCTAGAGTTGACTAGACCTTCTCTCTAGCGGCGCGGAGCGCTTTGCGTCAGCATGAGTGCGGGAGTATGTCACGCGGGGAGATTCTCTTTTGGAAGTAACGAAGGGGCACTTTTTCTCCCCAACCGGCCAAGAGTAGAGGGCGTTGGATGTTCTGCTGCCGGTCGAGGGCCCACCCCGTGTAGGGATAGTGTTCTGCACTGCTCATGCGAACAGGCTAGGGTTTACCCATGAAGTTTCCCCCCGCCACACCCCGCCCGGGCAAGCGGCTGCCCCGCGGCTCATTTCCCCGCCTGAGCTCCTCCAACAGGGACAACCATCGCCGTCGGCGTTTGGTTGGTTTTGGTTTCATGGGCCACTGGCTGCTATGGGGAGGGATGGGCCTTCTTTTGGGGCAGCGACTCCGCTCTTGGGGGCAACCGGCTCCTCTGCAGTGGTGGCGCGTTTTGCCGGTGAGCAGTTCTGAGGGATCCCTGACTTTTGTCCAACCGGAACTGCCTCTCTACCACTCGTTCGCGTCAGTGGTGCGGAGCGCTTTTGCCGACAGGCTACTGCCCTGGCTGGCTCAGGGAACCGGGATCTCGGCTGAAGGGATCCTGCACATCTTCTCAGCTATGGCCTGCTTGGCCATTCTGCTGTTGTGCTGGAGCTGGGGCAACTTCTGGAGTGCCGGTCTATGGGGACTCAGCCCCTGGGTGTTGACCCAAGGGTTGGAGCCAGGCAGCGAGATTTTGGGCAGCCTGGTTTTGCTTTGCAGTTGTGGTGTTGGGCCGGGATCCACCTTGCGCTGGTGGGGTCTGGCCTTAGCTTGTGCCCTGTCTTATAAGGTTTGGCCCTTGGCTCTGCTCTGGGCGGGGCTGTGGACGAGCCAGCAGTGGCCACGGCAACCGTTGCGTTCGCGTCAGCAGTGCGGGGCATCAGGACTGCTTTTGCTGCTGCTGGTGATGGGTTTTTCCTGGTTGGGACGGATTGATTGGCCAGCTACCTCTGCTGAGGTGATTCCCCATCCTCTCAGCTCCCAAGGTGGCTTGGCCGTTTTGGCTACTTTGATGCTGCCCTTGGGGTTGAGCTTGGTGCGGTTGGGCTGGCCCTGGGCAGAACGGCAGCAAGCCCTGCTCAGCTTGGCCGGTTTGGGCCATGTCCTCTGGATGGGGGCGCTGGCGACATGGTTTTGGGATCCCCAAGTGAACACCCTGCAGCAAAGTGCTCGCTGGGGTTTGGTGGTGCTCCCCTTCCTATGCCTGAGCGCCGGCGGCGTCTTGGCAGAGATCCCCTACCGGAGCTGGCGGCGGGTTTTGGGATCCCTACTCCTGGGCAGTTCTTTCTTGTTATCGTGGCAGGCATTGGCCTAAGGTATTCTTTCTCTTGCTTGCCATGACCCAGACCTCGTCCGCATCGGCACCGCGTAGCACTTCGCGGCCCTTGTTGCAAACCCTTTTTGCCCAACGGGCTCAGGCTGTGATCCCTTCTCCTTTCGGGGCGGAGATCCCAGGGGCAGTGCCAGTGGTTACCAGTTTTACCTTTGGGCTGGCGGATCCGTGCCTGTTTCCCAAGGCCGACTTGGCGCGGGCCACGGCGGAGGTGTTGGCAGAGGATGGGGACAATGCCCTCAATTACGGCGGCACGTTTGCCGGGCTGATCAACGTGGTGCTGCAGTTGATGCGGGATAGAGGGGTAGAGGCCCAGCCGGAAAACCTACTGATCGGCTATGGCTCTGGGCAGATCCTCGGCCTGTTGCCTCAGGTCTTCGTGGAGCCGGGGGATGTAGTCATTGTGGAAGGGCCCACCTTCATGGGGGCTGTCAGCCGTTTTGCGGCGGCAGGAGCGCGTCTGATCTCGATTCCGGTGGATGGGGAAGGCATGGTGGTGGATCGCCTGGAAGAGGTGCTGCGCGATCTGGCTCGCCAAGGGATCCGCCCCCGATTTGTCTATACCATTCCCACCTTCCAAAACCCCAAAGGCTGCACCCTCTCTGGGCCACGGCGGCAGAAATTGGTGCAGTTGGCAGCTGAGTACGGTGTGGTGGTGGTGGAGGACGAGGCCTACTACGACCTGCGCTTTGCCGGGGATCCCTTGCCCAGTTTGGCTGCGCTGGATCAGGAAGGCTGGGTTCTGCACGTGGGCACCTTCTCCAAGATTGTGGTGCCGGGAGTACGGGTGGGCTGGGCCTGTGGCCACCCTGAGATCATCCGCCGCTTGGAGATGTTTCGCAGCGAGGGATCCCTGGGGCCCTTTTTGGGCCGGGTGGTGGCCCGCTATTGCGGGGAGGGCCGTCTGCAAAGCCACATTCAACTCCTCACCCGTCGCTACCGAGAAAAGTGCCAGGTGATGCTGGAGGCCATCGCTCAATATTTTCCGCCCGAAGTCAAGGTGGAGGCCCCTGGGGGTGGATTTTTCGTCTGGTGTGAGCTGCCCCCTTCCCTAAGCGCCAGCACCTTGTTGCAGGCTACCCGTGCCCTGGGGGTCACCTTCCTGCCGGGCACCCACTGCTTTGCCGATGGCCAAGGGGAGCACGCCCTGCGCCTCGCCTTTAGCTACCAACCGGAAGAGCGCATTGTCAGCGGCATCCAGATTATTGGGGAGCAACTGCACAGACTGATGCACTCTCGCGTCACCTGCTCCCCACAGCCTTAGCCATGCGCCGGAAAAATTGCCCAACGCCCTTCACCAGGTTGGGTGCAGCTTCTGGACGAGCCGGGATCCCGGCCATGAGGGTGTAGTAGTCATCCAAGAGGGTGTGCTCTTCTGGAGAGACCGTGTTGTCCGCGATCATCAGGTTGCCGATTGCTCCCAAAAGTTGCATGCGCTCGGTTTCGCTGGCCTGGGCAAGATAATCGGCCATCCAGCGCTCGGTTTGCTCCATCGGGATGGGCTCTTGGATCAGCTAGAAATCGCGGGAGCCCCGCACTGTACCCGTAGGGTCGGTGTCGAGAGGAAAGTCCGCCTCCATGGTTATAATTGTACTGCGGACACCAGAAACGGTTGTTTAAGGCACTGGTAACGGTCGATTGGGGGTGCTGTAAACCACCCCAGAGGCTCGTGGTTGGCTTGCCAACTGCAGGGCTACCGAAAGCCCGCCCTGTACTGCGAAGGTCAGGGTCGGGTAGTTTACTTCTCGCAGCTCGGTATCGTGCTCCAAACCATAGCGGCGCAGCAGGGATCCCAAGTAGGCCAATTCCTGGGGTTTCAAATGCCCATCGGCCCAAGCAGAGCCGGCCACAATTTTGAGCATGAGCTGATGTTGAGTTGTGGGGTTCATGGTGGGATCCCTTGCTGAGAACTGTTGTCGCTACGCGACACTTCTGCGAACGTGTCAGGGGGCCAGAGACCTTAGAGGCTGCAGAGTTGAGGGGATGAACAGCTTAACTATAGCCAGACCTTGGGTGAGCCATCTGCGTTCGCGTCAGCAGCGCGGAGCCCTTTTTTCGGCTAGGATCGTTATCTGTATTACGAACACTGAGCTATTCGCGATAGCGGGACGGAGTCCTTTTTCTCGCCCTTTCTTGCAATGCTGAGCGCCTCTCCTTGCCAATTGGATCTTGCCATTCCGGCCCCAGGTCGGCTGTACCGCGGCAGCGGCATTCTGGAAGCTGTGCCCCTTGCGGTACTGGGATCCCGTGTGCTGGTGATCGGGGGGGAACGCTCCTTGGCTGTGGTTGAGTCCCCTCTGCAGCGCAATTTCGCGCGGGATCCCGCCCTCCAAGTTCACTGGACTACCTACGGGGTAGATTGCAGCGAGTCGGAGCTGGCGCGTTTGCAGGCGCTAGCCATGGCGGAGTCCACAACCGGCATCTTGGGGGTAGGCGGGGGCAAGGCTCTGGATACGGCCAAGCTGGTGGCCCACCGGCTGCGGATCCCCGTGGTTACCGTGCCCACCTCTGCTGCCACCTGTGCCGCCTGGAGTGCCCTATCCAATATCTACTCCAACAGCGGCGCTTTTCAGCGGGATGTGGCCTTGGATCAGGCCCCAGCCGCCTTGATCTTGGACTACGACCTCATTCGTCAGGCTCCCCCTCGCACCTTGGTAGCCGGGATCGGAGATGCCTTGGCTAAGTGGTACGAGTCTTCCGTCAGCAGCGGCAGTTCAGAAGATGCCCTGGTGATTGGCGCTGTGCAGCAGGCCCGCGTCCTGCGGGATTTGCTCCTCCAGCAATCGGCGGCGGCCTTGAGGGAGCCGGGCGGAACCGCTTGGAAGCAGGTGGTGGATGCCTGCATCTGCCTGGCGGGGATCGTCGGCGGCATGGGTGGGGCTAAGTGTCGCACCGTGGCCGCCCACGCTGTCCACAACGGGCTAACCCACTTGTCGGGGCACCGGGCCACCCTGCACGGCGAGAAGGTGGCTTTCGGCATTTTGGCCCAGCTCCGCCTAGAAGAGATCCTGCAGGGAAGCCAGTTGGCGCTGGCAGCACGTACCCAGTTGCTGGAGTTCTACCGCCAGGTGGGGCTGCCCCTCAACTTGCGGGATCTCAAGCTAGGTCACTTGGGATCCGCCGACCTGCTGCATGCTGCCCAAGTGGCCTGCCAGCCAGGATCCGACATCCACCACCTGCCCTTCCCCGTCAGTCCAGAAGCCCTGTTGGTGGCCCTTACCACCACAGACCTGACCAGCTCCAGCCCTGTTCTCCCTCGGCTGTAAGTCCTGGCAGAGGATATCTGTCTGCTATCCAACTCCGCCGGTACGGGCCTGGGTCGGCATTGTGGGCAGGCGGGCTTCGCCGTAGGCTCCAGAGGTGGCGCCCACCAAGATCAAGGCTCCGCCCATCCAAGTCCACCCATCCGGGATCTCGGCAAACACCCAAAACCCGATTAGGCTGGCCCAGAGCAGACGGGAGAAATCCAGAGGCAGCAGCATCGTCACCTCAGCCAGCTTGTAGGCCTGGGCGAGGGCCACCTGGCCAATGCTGCCCAGTAGCCCCATGGCCACCATCCACAGCCACTGCTCAGGAGAAGGCCAGGTCCAAACCCAGACGGCAGCCAGAAAGGAAAGGGGGGTCTGCAGCAGGCCCATGTAGGCCGTAATCGTGAGGCTGGACTCGGTGCGGGAGAGGATCTTGAGCACGATGGTCACCCAGGCAAAGAGTGCTGCCGCCCCCAAGGCCAGCCCTGTTCCCAGAGAAAACTCTCGGAAGCCTGGCCTCAACATCACCAAAGCCCCGGCAAACCCCAGGCCCAATCCCAGCCAGCGGGACGAGCGCATCTGCTCGCCCAACACCCATACCGCCATCGTGCCGGCAAACAAAAGTTGAACAAAGCTCAGCGCCGTAGCTTCTGCCAGAGGCAACAGGCTGGCTGCCCAAAAGGAGAGCAACATCCCCACCGTGCTGATCGCCGAGCGCAGGAGGTAAAACTCCATCTTGGCGGTGTGCAGAGACTGGATCCCAGCCCGCAACACCAGCGGCGACAGGGCGAGAAACCCGAATAGGTTGCGCAAAAACACAATCTGAAAGGGGTGAAGGGCGGGAGTGTTGAGCCGGATGATCGCGCCTAAACAGGCAAAGCAAGCAGTGGCCAGCAGCTTCAGGGCAACTCCTTGCCAGAGCCTTATTTTTCCCCACTCTGCAAAGCGGCTCAGCTGGTGGCGATACCACATCTCCAAAGTCACAGCTCACACCCAAATGGTTTAGGCACTAAGTTTTCAGCCTTGAACTCTCAGCTTAAACGGACTTCCAGGGATCCGAACTGCGCCCCTGGGCACTCCTTGCTGCCCACCGGCCCCCCTGATTCCCAGGGGGAAAAAGATGGGGATCCCAAGACATGGCCATTTCAAGTAGCCATGAAACAACTCACCCCGTCGCTCCATAGCTCCCCTCTCTCTTTGGGAGAGGGGCTGGGGGTGAGGGCGTGGAACCTCTAGGTTTGCTTGAGAATCTCTTTCAAGTAGCCGATGACCGTTTCCGGCTTGAGATGGGCCATACAGGGATGACCCTCCACCAGGCAGGTTTCGTTTTTGAACTTGTTCTCTGCGCAGACCCGGCACTTGTAGGCGGTTTGGGTGAGATAGACGTGGGGCAGACGAGGAGCCCACAGTCGCACCGGGCTGGCCCCATCCCCATCGGCATCGTTGCCAAACAGGGCAATGGTGGGACAGCCCACTGCCGCCGCGATGTGCATCGGCCCCGCATCCACGGAGATACACACCCGCGCCCGCTTCAGGGCCCCCGCCAGCTCCATGAGGCTGGTTTTGCCCCGCAGGTCAACCATTCCCGTTTGGGCCAGCAGTTCGTCTTCGCTGCTGCCGCCGTGGTAGAGGGATCGCTGCAGCTCCGGCGCGCTGCCGATTAGCCCCACCTGCAGGCCCTGGCCTTGGCACCACTGGATCACCTGCCGCCAGTACTCCAGAGGCCACATCTTGGCGCGGCGGGTAGTGGTGATGTGCACCAAAACCTCTGGCACCGGAAAACCGGGATCCCGGCTGGGCAGCTCCAGGCGGAAAAAATCCGTCTCCACGTACGCCAGGCGACAGAAGATTTCGGCGATGTAGTTGCTGGTGAGGATCCCTTTGTAGCGCTGCAGAAACTCCAGGCCGTTCCAGTCGTCATCCTGGAGCATGCGCTGTACCGGGTCGGAGCCGGGGTCCAACTTGCGGCGAAAATCCAGAGTCAAGCCGGCCCCGGCAATGTACTGGGGGCGCAGGGCCGTTACCGCCACCAGGTTGAGCTCGCTAAACTCGTCGCAATTGATGGCCAAGTCGTAGGGGCCGGCCTGGGTCACCCGTTCTCGCACAGCAGCGGTCAGGGCCTCGAGGTAATCGGGACGACGGCTGTAGAGAGGAAAGCTGAAGTCGATGTAGGGGCAGTGGAGCTCAAAGTCGCGGGTAATCTCGCTGCCAAAAAAATCCAGCACACAGCCGGGGTATTTTTCCTTGAGGCCCCGCAACAGCGGGATGGTAACCACAAAATTGCCCACCTTGCTGGAGGAAAACACCGCCAGGTGGGGATGTTCCCGCAGAGGTTGGTTGGCAAACCGTTGCATAAGGCTGGGATCCCCAGGAAGATATCAACCCCGCTGGAGGTGGTGCGGGTGGTGCAGACAGAGCACTTTTGCTAGGCTAGCATTCCTCTGTCCTGTGCTTTGATGGCCATGCTGGGATCCCTGGGCCTCAGGGGAGACTGGCTTGGCTGCCATCCCAGATGACCACCACAGCAAAGCGATCCAGAAAGCCATCTGTCGCATTCATC
Source organism: Thermostichus sp. OS-CIW-29 (assembly GCF_054058195.1). Lineage (NCBI taxonomy): Bacteria > Bacillati > Cyanobacteriota > Cyanophyceae > Thermostichales > Thermostichaceae > Thermostichus > Thermostichus sp. OS-CIW-29. The sequence goes on along the minus strand of NZ_JBSSAB010000023.1, from coordinate 35,273 downwards.
TGGCGCAGACTAAAAGCATCTTCGGCGGAAATCACCAGGTCGTAGCCCAGGGTGCGGATGGCACGAATGCGGTGAGGCCGTTCCCCGATGCGGTTCACCAGTGAGCGGGCCTGCTCTTCCGAGGTGGCATAGGCAGCTGTGCCCTCGCTGCCCACAAAAGCCGCGTTGAGGTCTTGGCCAAGAGTAACGGGGGTATAGACTTGATTGCCATCGGGATCAAACAAGCGCATTGACTGGCTAGGCAAGAAATCCAAGCCTCGTGCATCCACAATCAACCCTGTCACTTGCGGTTCCCGCCGCTGGGATCCCGCCTCCAGACCCGTTCCGCCCCCTGGCCCTTGGCCTGTGCCCACCCCTGAGCCAGGACTGGCTCCGCGCACCCCACTCTGGCCGCTGCCCGGCCCGATCACTTCCCCCTGCCGGGATCCAGAGCCACTGCCGCCAGGGCTGGTGCCGAACTGCCGCAACAGATCCAGATCGAAAACCGGGCCTTCTGCCACTTCTCCATGGCCGGGTTGGGCCGGCTGGACTTTTGGATCGGCTTGATCTGTTTGTGGGAGCGGAACAGAATCCTGGGTTACTGGACGCCAGGGCGTTGCTTCAGAAGCGGGCAGGGTAGGGGATCCCCCTTGCAAGCGGTAAAGGGGAGGAAACAGCGTTTGGGCATCCACAGCTTCCACCGGCAAGACCGGCCCCGCCAGCAGGATCCCCAGTGCTGCCCAGCTCACTTGGATCCGTATGCCTTGAATCCTATACTTCCACCACCTCATGCCCACACCTCTTGGCCTCAAAACCTGCGGCCCGCTCGGCAACCGCTCATCCTCCCTCATGCTACCCAGGCAGGGCCGGTTCGGCAGGGGATCCCGCGCAGTCTTCCCCTTGGCTTGAGAGCAGCTGGGGCTCCTGGCCTCTCCCTAAAGGTGGGTCGGAGAACAAGAGATTGATCCCCAGCGATCCCCAGGGTCTTGACCGACAGGCAAAAATACGCAAACATGGGTTCATCATTCTTGATGATCCCCGTTGATCCCCACCTGTGGTCATCAGCGGCTGGAGAGCCCGAGGCAAGCCGATACATCAGCAGGTTCAAGTTGTCCTCAGAACCACAAGCTGGGATCGGCCCATAGGACAAAAGCTGGAGCATTGCACGAAGCCCGATTTGTCGAAGACAGGAGACCCCGACCATGCCACAAGAGCGGATCCCGTTGGAAGAAATGACCATCCGGCAGTTGCGGGAAGAAGCTGCCCGCTATCAGATCCCCAAGTACAGCCGCATGACCAAAGACCAGCTGATTGAGGCCATTCGAGAGGCCCAAGTCAAAGCTGGCCGCCCTGTCGATGCCATGCCGGAGCCCAAGGGGCAAGAATCGGTCACCCAAACGAAGTTTAGGGGTCAAGAGGTTGCCGGCAAGACGGATCTGGCCGATGTGGACAAAGGGCTGGGGGATCTGCCGGAGGGCTATGGGGAAAGCCGCATCGTTTTGCTGCCGCGGGATCCCCAGTGGGCCTACGCCTATTGGGATGTGCCCAACGAGGCTAAAGAAAGCAAGCGCCGCGAGGGCGGCCAACAGTTGGCGCTGCGCCTCTACGATGTGACGGATATCGATTTCAGCTACCAGCCGGCCCACAGCATGCAGGAGTACCCCTGTGACGAGTTGGCGCGGGAGTGGTATTTGCCGATCCCGGTGAGCGATCGTTCCTACATTGTGGAAATTGGCTACCGGACGGCAGATGGCCGCTGGCTGATGTTGGCCCGCTCGGCGGCGGTGATGGTGCCGCCAGTCTTTCCCTCCGACTGGTTTGAAGAGCACTTCCTGACAGTGCCCTTCGACATGGCTCTGCAGGGCCGCACCCTTTACCAGCTCAGCGAGCCCTACAAGCGCAGCGCCACCGGCATGGGCGTGGTGGACTACAAAGGCGATGAGCCGCAGCAGGGTGCCACGGTCGATCCCTTCCTGGAAATGGTGGGTGGCTTTGAGGCGATGCGGGTGGCGGGATCCCTGTTTGGCAGCCACCAGATGGGCAGCCGCCAATTGGTGCCCGAGCAGGCCATCAGCTCGTTTATCATCCCCTCGGGTGTGGGCATGATGGGGATGGCCATGGCGGAGGTGCCCGCTGCTCCCTGGATGGCTTCAGGATCCGGCCTGGGCCTGTTCTCGGGGGCTTCCGAAGTGCTGCCGCAGCGCTCTCGCAAGTTCTGGTTGGTGGCCGATGCCGAGCTGATTGTCTATGGGGCCACAGAGCCGGATGCCACCGTTACCATTGGCGGGCGCAAGATCCAGCTCAACCCCGATGGCACCTTCCGCTTCCACATGGCTTTCCCAGACGGCAACATCGACTTCCCCATCTTTGCGGTGGCTGCCGATGGCGAGCAAAACCGGGAGATCCACATGACCTTCGACCGCCGCACCCTCTCCCGCCGCACCAACACCAAAGAAGAGGCCATCGAAGAGTTGTTGCCCTGAAGGATCCAACCTTTCCCTTCTTGCCCCCTGGAGCTGGCCGGGGGGCTTTTTTCCCTGGGCTGGAGAGCTTGACTCCAGCCATCAAAACAGGGGATGCCAGTCCTAGGAGAGCATGACTCTAGTCAATAATAAGCTCAACTATACTGAAAATAATGTATAATATGTTCAGTACGGATTACTACCAGTTGATCTTTCTGTTTACTTTCGAGTCTGCCAACATGGTAGCCAAAGCAAAGCAGAAAATTGGTAGTAAGACGACACGGAAACTGCGCTTTGGGTATTCTACTCAAAGCTTTGCGGGATACCGCCATTCTGTTTGGAAACAAACAGAATGCTATCGCTGCATAGTTGAACAGTGATGTTCAGCAGTGTTCAGCGTAAATGTATCAGGTCGATCACCCGGATCAGTTGTTTCAGCTTCTCCATCACCCGTCCAGAGCGAAGCAGGTCTTCCGCCTGTTGGATCCCTTCTGGCAAGGATGGGGCGTGGCCGAGGAGCCACAGATAGCTACCCCCATTCCAGAGAACGGCTGGGGTGAGTTCACAGGGATCCCCGCTGAGCACCTGCTGCATCTGTTGGAGCAGCTCTTTCTCGCCGGAGAAGGGAATCTCCGGGCCTGCCAAGTGGCAATCTCTGGCCTTCAAGAGCAGCCGTTTCCCGCCCTGGTTGAGAATGGCCGCCCGTTCCCGCGGCAGGTCGCAACTGCCTTCCAAACCTTTGACGGTGGTAAATTGCCGGATCTCCCGCAGGGCAAACAGCTCCAGCATCGTGGCCTCGGTGGGAGGATGCACATAGCCGGCCACCAGGTGAAAGGGGCCTTGGTAGGGCGTCCAGACCAGTTCCAAGGTGGCCAAGGGGGGGCGCTTGCCGATTTGATCCCGGTAGTCCATCAGAGCCTGAGCCTGGGGAAAACAGGTGGGCAAATACAAAAATCCCAGCCCGGTTTGTTCCAGCAGTTGCCCCACCCGCTCCAGGGATAGCCCTCGCCAATCCACCCCCAAGCTCCGCCACACCGCTTCCAAGGGCAGCCCATACTTGGTGGGACAGAAGCCAGAGCCATGCAGCAAAACGGCTGACCCTGCCGCCGCCAGCAGCAAAGCCACCAGCACCCCCAGCGGCGCAGTCCGCGAGCGGCCATCGTAGGGATGGCCAAAGATGATCAAGGGATGGGGCAAATCCCGTTGGGGCAGAAGAGGGCCGTCTTCTGCGTAGGCATCCAACATACCGGCCAGCTCTTCGGCAGTGGGGCGCTTGATGCGGTGGGCAATTAAAAAAGCCCCGATCTGGGCGGGAGTGGCCTCCCCCCGCAGGAGCATTCGAGCAGCGCTGGCGGCCTCTGCCCGGCTGAGATCCTGGTGGGTGTGGGTGCCGCTGCCGATTTTTTTCAACAGCTCGCGAAACTCTTGGCTCATAGCATCGGCGGTCGGGAGCGCTGGGCTACCCAAGTAGGGGGAGATAACGGCGGAACACTTGCAACTACCGATACAGGTATTTGACAACTTACAGAAATTTCTACAAAAAATCCCTACAGAACTGACAACAGCCCGGCAGAGGGCTGAGGGAAATGGGGATCTGTACCGGAAGCAGGCTCAACCTCAGACTGCCTGATAAGCTGGGCGGCCAACTGCAAAAACCGGCGAATGGGAGGGATCCGATAGCGATCGCTGGTGGTAACCATAACCACCTGTCGCCTCAAGAGGGGGGGCTCGGTGGGTCGCACCTGCAAATCCGGATCGGCGCAGCAGTCCACCAGGGCCGACTCCGGCAGGAGGGCAATGAGCTGCCCCTGTCGCACCACCCCCCGAAAGGCATCCAAGGTGTTCAGTTCCAGGGCTGCTTTCAGGGGAAGCCCCTGCCGGGCCAGATGGGATCCCACCAAGGAGCGCATGGCATAGCCATCCTTGAACACAGCCTGGGGATACTCCGCCAGCACCTTCCAGGGGATCCGCTCGTAGCGGCTGAGGGGATGGGTGGCGGGCATCAATACTTGAATTGGCTCGGAGTACAGTGGCTCCACCACCAGCTCTGCCCCCCGCGTCATCAGGGGGTTCTCCATCACCAGGGCCACATCCACCAGCCCATCCCTGAGCACCTTTAAGGCGCGGTCGCTGCCCAGAGCGGTAACCCGCAACTGCACCTCTGGATACTCCCGGCAAAACTGTTGCAGCACCGGCGGCAGTTGATGGGCGATCAGAGAATGGATCCCAGCAATGCAGAGCTCGGTTTGCTGGCCCTGCAGCCATTCTCGAATGCTTTCCTGAGCCCGCTGCCATTCTTGACAGATGCGACGGGCATGGGGCAAAAGCCGTTCCCCAGCTACGGTTAGAGCCACCGGGCTTTTGCGATGCAACAGCGGAGCGCCCACCGCTTCTTCCAGGGCCTGGATCTGGCGGCTAATAGCCGATTGGGTCAGACCGCTGAGGCGAGCAGCGGCCAAAAAGCTGCCCGTTTCCACCACGTTCAAAAAGGCTTGCAACAACTCCAGCCGCACCTGGGATCCCTTGATGATGTAGCCTGCCGTGGTGGCATCCTAGCTGGGGAAGCGGTAGGCTTTTGTAAACACCGTTACAAGTTGTTTGTTGGACTGGGGATCCCCAAGCCAGGAGGAGAAGCAGATGGGTTGGGATCCAGCCTTGCTGGAGGGGCTGCTCAACTCCGCCATTCCCCACCTTTTCCCCGCTGCCCAGGTGGTCATCCGCCACAAGGGAAGGTGTATCTACTCAAGGGCGGCAGGCCATCTCGACCCTGAGACCCGGCGCCAACCGACAACCTCGGCCACCCGTTTTGACCTGGCCTCGCTGACCAAGCTGTACACCGCCACCGCCTGCATGGCCCTGGTGGAAGCCGGAGCGTTGCTGCTGGATCAACCGGTCAGTCTCCTGTTGCCGGAGTTTCAGGGATCCCGCCCCATTGCCCCCTATGAAGATCCTCTGCAGCCGGGGAAATGGATTGCTGTGGAACCGGAATCCTTAGGCCAGCTTGTTGCAACAGAACAGGTGACGGTGCGACAGTTGCTGGCCCACACCGCCGGTTTGCCCGCCTGGCGGCCCCTGTTTCGACAGCCCGATGCCGAATCGGCCCGGCACATGGCCCTGCACACCTTTTTGGCCTACAGGCCGGGATCCCGCAGAGTCTACAGCGATCTTGGATTGATCCTGCTGGGGCTGGCTTTGGAACGTCTGAGCGGAACCCCTCTGGATCAGATCTTGCATGCCCGGATCTTGCGGCCTCTGGGCCTGAGCCAAACTCAGTTTTATCCAGGGGATCCCTTTGACCCATCCTCTGTCTCTGGCTCTTGTGCCCCCACCGAGCTGTGTCCTTGGCGAAAGCGCCGCCTGCAGGGGCAGGTTCACGACGAAAATGCCGCCCGCCTGGGCGGGATCGCCGGCCATGCCGGACTGTTTGCCACGGCAGAGGAAGTAGCCGCTTTCGGAGAGAGTTTTTTGACGGGATCCCTGTTGCAGCCGCAGACGGTGAGGGAAATGACCCGCGAGCAGTTGCCTCAGCAAGGGGATGCCCACCGCTGTCACGAGCGCCGGGGTTTGGGGTTTGCCTTGCGCTCTCCGGATCCCTTGGCCAGCAGCTCCCCGTTCAGCCCCAGCGCCTTCGGCCACACCGGCTTCACCGGAACCTCTCTGTGGATCGATCCAGAGCGGGAGCTGGTGGTGACGCTGCTCACCAACGCCGTCTACCACGGTCGGCAGGAGAACGGGTTCCAGGCTTTCCGGGTTGCCTTCCATCAGGCCATCCTAGAGGGGCTTTCTTGATCATTGAGTCCCTGACCGTTCCCGCTAGGGTGCCGTAGGCATAACCGAGGCTGAGGTGGACGAGACCTTTTACCGACAGTTGGCAGACATGCTCTCCCGCGGGCCGCTGGTGGTGGCCACGGTGGTCCGCACCCAGGGATCTGTGCCTCACCAGGCGGGGGCAAAACTGGCCGTGGGATCTGATGGCACCCTGTTGGGCACCATTGGCGGTGGAGCTGCCGAAGCGGAAGTCATTGCCCGAGCGCAAACCCTTTTGCAGACCGCTGTTCCCGTTGGCGATGGCGATGGGGAGTCCTCGCCGGCTGGGATGCAAGTTTCCCTTGACCTCAACAGCCCTCCCCTGGGCGTTTGCGGGGGACGGATGCACATTTGGCTACAGCGATGGCAGGGATCCCTTGCCCAAACGTTGGTGGCCCAGATCCTCCAGGCTCTGACCCAAGGGCCAAGGGCTTGGCTGATCACCCCCCTCGATCCCCAGGGGTTCCCCTACCTCAGGCTTGGCGACAGCAATGTGGAGCACTTTGCCTCCCTGCCATCCCGCCCACAGCTCCTCGCGGGATCCTGGGTCGAGCCCCTCCTCCCTTCCCCCACCCTGCTGATCGTCGGAGCGGGCCACTGCGGCCTGTCCCTGGCCCAGATCGCCCATTTGGCCGGCTTTCGCATTTGGGTTCAGGACGATCGCCCGGACTGGGTAACCCCTCAGCGCTTTCCCGTTGCCGAGCGGCTGTGCTCAGAACCCTTTGCCCAACTTATCCCCCATCTGCACAGGATCCCGCAGCTCTACATCGCTCTTGTGACCCGCAGCTACAGCCTCGATTGCCAAATCCTGCGGGCCATCTACCACTCCGGCCTGACCCCCCACTACCTGGGGATGATCGGCAGCCGCAAGCGGGTGCAAACCGTACTGCGAACCCTGGCCCAGGAAGGGATCCCGGAGACCGCCGTCAGCTAGAAATCGCAGGAGCCCCGCACTGTACCCGTAGGGTCAGTGTCGGGAGGAATGCGGAAGTTATGATAGAACCATGACCCAAGTCCTGACCGTCCCCTGCAAGCTCAAGGTGTCCCAGTCGCAAGCCGCAAAGTTGGATGCGACAATGGATGCCTTTGTGCAGGCGTTGAACTGGGTCAACCAAAACACACCAGAAAAAGTAGTCAACGCAGTCAAACTCCAGTCCCTTTGCTATTACCAGATTCGCGCTCGGTTTGGCTTGTCCAGTAACTTGGCTCAGCAGGTCTGCAGACGGCTGGCCGGTGCCCGTAAAGTTGCCCGACAGAAAAACCGTCCGGTCAAAGCGTTCAAGAGAGGCTTTGCGACCTACGATGCCCGTATCTTTTCGTTTCGCGAGAAAGACTGGACGGTGTCGCTGACCACGGTTGGGGGTCGAGAGCGCTTTGAGCTGGCGATTGGCCGTTACCAGAGAGAACAGTTGGCAGGCTCCAATCCCAAATCTGCCACTCTGGTCAAGCGCAAAGATGGCTCCTACTCCATTCAAATCTGTGTGGAAACGGAGCCATCCCCACCGCAAGGCACGGATAGAGTGCTGGGCGTGGATTTGGGAAGGACGGATATTGCTCATACATCGGAAGGAGATAACTGGAATGGACAGCAGTTGAACAAAGTCCGAGACCATCACTCGCGGTTGAGGGCGGCACTCCAACGCAAAGCCAGTAAGGGCACCCGCAGTTCGCGGCGCAGATGCAGAGAACTGTTGCAACGGCTGTCTGGCAAGGAGAGGCGCTTTCAGGCGTGGGTCAATCATCGCATCTCCAAAGCTATTGTCTCTAGGGCAAAGACCACAAACAGCGCTATTGCTCTGGAAGACTTGACAGGGATCCGGGAAAGGGTCAATCAACAGCCACGCAGCAAAGCTGAGCGCCGCAGAACCAATAACTGGGCATTCTACCAGCTTAGGATGTTCGTGGTCTACAAGGCTGCCATTGCCGGAGTACCTGTGGTGCTGGCTCCGCCTGCCTACACGTCGCAGACCTGCCACCGGTGTTTGCACATCCATCCCGATCCTACGCAATCCTATCGCAGTGGAAAGAAGTTTAAGTGTGGACACTGTGGATGGGAAGGGGATGCGGATTTGAATGGTGCGAATGTGATTGCGCTTTTGGGGGCTGCTGTAAACCAGCCTAGAGGTTCGTGGTTGGCTTGCCAACTGCAGGGCTACCGAAAGCTCGCCCTGTACTGCGAAGCAGTCAGGGTCGGGTAGTTTACTCGGCTCTTTGCCCCCATTGGCCTGGAGATCCACGCCGAAACCCCCGCCGAGATTGCCATCAGCATCACCGCCCAGCTCATCCAGGTGCGACGGGGATCCCCGAAGAGAATGCCCGGCGAAACTCAAGGTGTAGGCTTGCCGGTTAGCCGGAGGACAAGCTAGGCTAGAAAAGCGCCGCGGGGTAGAGCAGCCTGGTAGCTCGTCGGGCTCATAACCCGAAGGTCACTGGTTCAAATCCAGTCCCCGCTATGCCTGAGAGACGGTTGGTTAAAGCAGTGTCCGCACATCCACCACCTTGCCGCTGACTGCCGCTGCTGCCACCATGGCCGGGCTCATGAGCAGAGTGCGCCCGCTGGGGGATCCCTGGCGGCCCTTGAAGTTGCGGTTGGAAGAAGAGGCGCTGATCTGGCGCCCCACCAGCCGATCCGGGTTCATCGCCAAACACATGGAGCAACCGGGATCCCGCCACTCAAACCCTGCCGCCTCGAAGATCTCCCGCAAGCCCTCCTGTTCTGCCTCCTGCTTTACCCGTTCTGAGCCGGGCACCACAAACGCCTTCACCCCTGGGGCCACCCGCCGCCCCTTGGCAATCTTGGCTGCCTCCCGCAGGTCGCTCAAGCGGCCATTGGTGCAACTGCCGATGAAGCAGACATCCACCGGTGTCCCTACAATGGGATCCCCCGGCTGCAAGTCCATGTAGGCATAGGCCTCTTTGGCCAGTTCCCGCTCGCTTTCCGGCAGATCTTCTGGGGCAGGGATCCGCTCATCCACCCCAATCCCTTGGCCGGGGGTGATCCCCCAAGTAACCGTCGGCGCAATGTCTGCGGCTTGGAATACCACCACGTCGTCGTAGCGGGCATTGCCGTCGCTGGCCAGACTTTTCCACCAGGCTACCGCCTCTTCCCAATCGGATCCCTGGGGGGCAAACTCTCGCCCCCGCAAATACTCAAAGGTCACCGCATCGGGGTTGACGTAGCCGCAGCGGGCCCCTCCCTCGATGGACATGTTGCAGAGGGTCATGCGCTCTTCCATGCTCATGGCTTCAATGGCGCTGCCCCCATACTCGTAGGCGTAGCCCACCCCGCCTTTGACCCCCAGCTTGCGGATGATGTGCAGAATTACATCCTTAGCGTAAACTCCCGGCCCCAACTTGCCGTGGATCTCAATGCGGCGCACCTTGAGCTTGGACAAAGCCAAAGTTTGGGTGGCCAATACGTCTCGCACCTGGCTGGTGCCGATCCCAAAAGCAATGGCCCCAAAGGCCCCGTGGGTAGAGGTGTGGCTGTCCCCACAGGCGATGGTCATCCCCGGCAGAGTTAACCCTTGCTCCGGGGCAATCACATGCACGATCCCCTGCCGACCGGAGCCGCTGTTGTAGAAGCGGATGCCGTATTGCCGGCAATTGCGCTCCAATTCCTGGATCATCTCCTCTGCCAAGGGATCCGCAAAAGGCCGTGCCCGGTTGTCGGTGGGAATGATGTGATCCACGGTGGCCACCGTCCGCTCGGGAAACAGAACCGGCAGATGACGCTCCCGCAGCATGGCAAAAGCCTGCGGGCTGGTCACCTCGTGGATCAGGTGCAGGCCGATGAACAACTGCGTCTGCCCAGAGGGCAAAATCCGCACCGTATGGGCATCCCACACCTTATCGAATAATGTCCTCTCGCTCATCTTTCTCGGCCCGCAGCCAAGTCCTGTAAACTTTCAATGTGCTACTTGGGGAAAAGCTTGTCAAGGCACAGGCCTCCGTTATCTCTGGGCAACGCTGCTGAGCTGAGCGAGATGCAGCCCTTCTTTGAACATCCCCAGCCGGCAAAGGCGGGTCGGAGTCCTCAAGCCAGAAAACCTGTTGCCAGCCCTTCAAACGGGATCCCTGAAGGCCGGCCAAGGCAAAAAGCGATAGCCCGCCCCTTCAATGGCGGCGACGATATCCGGCAGGGCCTCTGCAGTGTGGGGCCAGCGATCGTGGAGCAGCAAAACCAGGGGCTGATCGGAAGCCTGGATCGCCGGCAACTGAGCTCGAACACGCTCCAAAAGTTGGGCTGCGCTTTGGCCCGCGTAAGCATCTTCCGGGCTCATGTTCCAGTAAAGAACTCGATATCCTGCCTGCTCCAGAGAGCGACGCAAAGCAGAATCTAGGCGAAAACCTCCCGGTGGGCGAACAACCAGTTGGGGATCCAAGTTCAGCGTTTTGAGCAGTTGGGTTGTCTGATCCACCTCAGCATAAAACAGCTCGTTGCTTCCGTAGAGACGTTGATAATCGTGGGTAAAAGTGTGATTGGCTATGGTGTGGTGATGGGCCTGGATCAATTGAGCCAATTCAGGAAATCGGGAAACGTGGGTGCCGATAACAAAGAAAGTGGCCGGGATCTGAAGATCATCCAAAACCTGTAAAAGTCGGGGGGTAGACTGAGGCCAGGGGCCATCGTCAATGGTCAGAAAGGCAGAACGAGGCGGCACCTCCAGTAAAGGCCCCAGCATTTCTTCCAAGGGCAGTTGCAAAGGTTGAGTATTTTCTGCCGGATCGAGAAAGTCGGGATCCGGGATCCAGCTATGCTGCAGAAACACCTCCACACGAGGGGGAGCAGGGGTAATCAACAGTCGCCCCGTCTGCTCATTTTGGTTGCCCCAGCTCAGTCGATAGGGCAGATCCGAGGCAATCTCGACGGTTGTTGTACGGGTAATGACTCCGTAGGGGATGTCAATCAAATAGTGCCCGTTCACCTCTTCTTGATGGATCCAGGCTGCAGAAGGAGCTGATAGATAAATGAGCAAATCTTGGGGATTGGCGCCGCGCACCACCCGAATGCTTTCGATGGGGAGAATGAGGTTGTATTCCGAGGTGGCCGTCAGGTTCAGCTCAAAAAGAGGCTGGGCCTCTACCGTGCAGTAGTAGATCAGTCCAACCAGTAGGAAGGCTAGGCAAAATATCAACGCTTTCAACGCTTTCAGAGAGTGCATAGGAATGGCTTAAGCCTTCGCAACCAATTTTATAGGACAGAAGCTACCTGAGCTCGATAGAGCCCATCAATTTAACCGGAAGGCCCTGCTGGGCTTCTGGGTGCCGAGAGCAGCCGCTCTTCCCATTTACGTGCAGGCGAGGCCCGTCGGATGTCCCGCCAAATGGCTGTGGCAGCTAAGGTACCATCGGCAACCGCAATCGACACTTGGTTCAGGCCCTGCTTCAAATCGCCCAGCGCAAACAGCCGCGGATGATCAGTGCGACACCACTCGTCGGTTAGCAGGTTTTCCCCTTGCCATTTCAAGCCGGGGATCCCTTTCAAATAGGCATTGTGGTATCTGGCGCCCATCGCCACCAAGCCGGTAGTTGCTTCGATGTAAGTGCCATCTTCCAACTCCACACCCTGCAATTGATGGTTTTCTCCAAGAAAGCGGCGAATAGGAGATTCGTAGAGGGGGTAGCCATGATCCGCCAGTTTTTTGCGCATGTCGGGGCCGACCGAGCAGAGGCCGTGGGTCAACACCGAGATATAGGGTGTAAACCAGTTGAGGACAAAAGCTGTATTGATCCGATCTTCCGAATTGACGATCAACACTGACTTTTGATCCCGCATTTCATAGCCGTCGCAGATCATACAGACATGCAGTGAATAGCCCGCGTAGTCGTAAACATTCTGCATATCCGACAACTGAGGCAGCTCGTCCATAATGCCGGTTGCCGCGATCAAATATTTGCTCCGAAAAACGGGGTAGAGGCTGTTCATTTTTCCCACCTTGACTTTGACCGCAAAGAGGTCTCCCTCATCGGTGGCATCTTCCACAAAACCGCGCAGGTAATCTACCCCCAAGCTGAGGGCATGCTCTGTTCCCTGTCGCAACAGCTCTCGTCCGGGAGTGGTCGGAGGCAATCCCAGATAATTGCGCAAATCCTGCATCCAAAAAGAGCGGCCTCTGCCCTTCTCCACCACCAGGCAACTCAGTCCGTAACGGGCCAGATAGATTGCCGCCGACAACCCCCCTGCTCCCCCTCCGGCCACAATCACGTCATAGATTTTGTTCAAAGCAACTTCTAGATTCCTGCTGCTCAGTTTCATAGACGGGATCCCCTCACCAGACTTCTGCTGGGTGGCCTCAAGTTGTCGGTTGCGGCCCGAAAAATCTTAAGAAGCTCCAGACGTTCCGCAGAGCTGCAGATCATACTTGGTCCATCGCGTTTCTGTTGAGATGTGATCGAGCTAAGGGAGCAGTCCCAGCAACCGTCTAGAATGGGGACTGAACTCCCCCTTAGGAGAAAAGCCCTATGCCAGGTATCTTAGCGGCCATTGCCCTGATCTTTGTCGGCTACCTGTTCAACTCGGTCAAAATCATCAGCCAGGGGTATGAGGCATTGGTGGAGCGTTTGGGCAGGTTTCATCGCAAGCTGACCCCAGGATTGCACTTTATTCTTCCCCCTATCGATAGGATTGTGTTCCAGGAAACCATCCGCGAGAAGGTGTTGGACGTGCCTCCTCAGCAGTGCATCACCAGCGACAACGTCTCTTTGATGGCCGATGCGGTGGTCTATTGGCGCATCACCGACATGATCAAGGCCCGCTATGCGGTGGAGGACGTGCAGCGGGCTTTGGTTAACCTGGTGCTGACGGCTCTGCGGGCAGAAATTGGCCGCATGGATTTGGATCAAACCTTTTCCTCCCGCGCCGAGATCAACGCCCGCCTTTTGACAGAGCTGGACGAGGCCACAGATCCCTGGGGGATCAAGATCACCCGCGTGGAAGTCAGGGACATTCAACCCTCTAAGACTGTGCAAGACTCGATGGAAAAGCAGATGGCTGCCGAGCGGGAGAAGCGGGCCGCCATTCTGAAATCAGAAGGGGAGCAGCAGGCCAGCATCAACCAAGCGGCTGGGGCCGCCAAGGCGCAGCTATTGCGGGCAGAAGCGGAGAAACGGGAGCGGCTGCTGTTGGCTGAGGGCACGGCTGAAGCCATCAAGACCATCGCCGCCACTTTGCAAGAGAATCCAGAGGCAGCCAATGCGTTGCAATACCTGATGGCGCAAAACTATATCGACATGGGCTTCAAGGTAGGCAGCAGTCCCAGCGCCAAGGTAATCTTCATGGATCCCAATTCGATCCCTGGCACCCTGCAAGGGCTGCTCTCCATGGTGGACGTGGCCAAGGGTGGGGAAGGATCTCGCGCGGCGGCCTCTCAGAAGCTGCGTACCCCGGCTTCTTTCCCAACCGAAGTGGACTTTCCGCGGCTCGACTGAGTTTGACCGACCATGATGGCCCGGGATCCCGATTGGCTGCTGGTGGGACAGGTGGTGGCGGCCCACGGCTTGCGGGGCTGGCTGCGGGTTAGGTGCTGGTCGGATTTTCCAGAGCGCTTCACAGAGCCTGGACCACGCTGGTTGCAGCGGGATACGGATCCCGAGCCCCTGCTGCACCCCTTGATCGAGGGGCAGTTTTTCCCGGCTAAGGGTCTTTATTTGGTGCGACTGGAAGGGATCCCCAATCGAACGGTGGCTGAGACCTGGGTGGGGGCTAGGCTGCTGGTACCGGCTTCCCACCGCTTGCCCTTGCAGCCGGAAGAGTACCACTACCGCGATCTCATCGGCTTGGCCGTCTATCACCAAGGGGAGCTGCTGGGACAGGTTTCGGGGATTTTGGCAGCCGGCCAGGATGTGCTGGAGATAACGACCTCTGACCATCGGCAGGTGTTGATACCCTTTGTGAAAGCCCTGGTGCCTGTCGTGGACTTGGAAAAAGGCGCGCTTCACGTGCAGCCGCCGCCGGGGCTGGTGGAGAGCTTTCTGGGTTAGAGTTCGGCAAGACGGCCTGACTTCCGTACCTGCATCCCATCCTGAACTTGGCCCTCAGAAGCGTCTGTGTGGCCGTTCTAGCCTTTTGTGCTATCATGGGGACAGTTTTTTGATGATAAGCTGATTCCTGGCCTTTAAGGTCAATTTTTCTGGGTTTCTGTTGATCTTGGCCGGGAGCCTTCTTCGGAATTGGAGTTGGGAATGACGGAAAACTACGGTGCAGAGCAGATCCAAGTTTTGGAAGGCTTGGAGGCTGTGCGCAAGCGGCCTGGCATGTACATTGGCTCCACCGGGCCGAAGGGGTTGCACCATTTGGTGTACGAGGTGGTGGACAACTCTGTGGATGAGGCCCTGGCCGGCTATTGCAATGATATTCAGATCAGCCTGCATCCCGACGGCTCGGTATCCGTTTTGGACAATGGCCGCGGCATTCCGGTGGACATCCACCCCAAAACCGGGCAGTCGGCCCTGGTTACGGTGCTGACGGTGTTGCATGCGGGGGGTAAGTTTGGCGGTGGCGGCTACAAAGTCTCCGGTGGGCTGCACGGGGTGGGCGTGTCGGTGGTGAATGCCCTCTCCGAATGGGTGGAGGTGACGGTTTGGCGAGAGGGCAAGGTTTACTTTCAACGGTTCGAGCGCGGGGCGGTGGTGGGATCCCTGAAATCTGAACCCCAACCCAAGGGATCCAACCGGCGGGGTACAGAGGTGCGCTTCAAGCCGGATGGGCTGATCTTTCCCGAGCGAGAGTTTGACTATGCCGTATTGGCGGCCCGCTTTCGCGAGTTGGCCTACCTCAATGCCGGCTTGAAAATCACCTTCAGCGATCTGCGGCGGGATCCGCCTCACTGCGAAACCTATCAATATGCAGGCGGCATCAAGGAATATGTGGCCTTCATCAACCACGAAAAAACGCCCATCCACTCTGACATCATCTACATCCAAGGGGAGCGGGATGGGGTGGAGGTGGAAGTGGCCCTGCAGTGGTGCTCGGATGTGTACACCGACACTTTGATTGGCTTTGCCAACAACATCCGCACCAACGAAGGAGGCACCCACCTAGAGGGCCTGAAAACCTCTCTCACCCTCACCATCAACAGCCAAGCCCGCAAGCTCAACAAGCTGAAAGACTCCGACAGCAACCTGGCTGGAGAAAATGTGCGCGAGGGGTTGACGGCCATCGTCTCGGTCAAGGTGCCTAACCCCGAGTTTGAGGGGCAAACCAAAACCAAGTTGGGCAACACCGAGGTGCGGGGCATTGTGCAAACCCTCGTCTCCGAGGCGCTCACGGAGTACTTGGAATTCAACCCCAACGTGGCCAGGGGGATCGTCGATAAGGCCATCCAGTCCTTCAATGCTGCCGAGGCAGCCCGGCGGGCCAGAGAATTGGTGCGGCGCAAATCTGCCCTGGAATCTTCCACGCTGCCGGGGAAGTTGGCCGATTGCAGTTGCCGCGACCCGGCGGAGTCTGAGGTGTATTTGGTGGAAGGCGACTCTGCAGGGGGCAGCGCCAAACAAGGTCGGGATCGGCAGTTTCAGGCGGTGTTGCCCCTGCGCGGCAAGATCCTCAACATTGAAAAGGCGGATCCCGCCAAGATCTACAAAAACGCCGAAATTCAGGCGATGATCACAGCGCTGGGTTTGGGAGTGAAAGGGGATGAATTTGATCCCAGCCAACTGCGCTACCACCGCATCATCCTCATGACCGATGCTGACGTGGACGGCAGCCACATTCGCACCCTGTTGCTGACCTTTTTCTACCGCTATCAAAAGGCGCTTCTGGAACAGGGCTATGTCTATATCGCCTGTCCGCCGCTCTACAAAATCGAGTGGGGTCGCAACAATGTTCGCTATTGCTACAGCGACGCCGAGAAAGACCAAATCCTGCGGGGGTTGCCTGCCAACACCAAGTACACCATCCAACGGTTCAAGGGTCTGGGGGAAATGATGCCTGAACAACTTTGGGAGACCACCATGAACCCGGCAACGCGCACCCTCAAACAAATCACCATCGAAGATGCGGTGGAGGCGGATCGCATTTTCACCATCTTGATGGGAGATGCTGTTGGTCCCCGACGGGAGTTTATTGAGGCCCACAGTGCCCATTTGGATCTGACAGCCCTCGATATCTAGAGCGATATTTAGAGAAAGAACTCCGTCCCGCCCCTGCCGGGGTTGTTGCTATGTCTGCAGCGCCCTATGTTGCTCCACAACGTTGACGCGACGGTGCTAAGGGAAACCGTGACGGTGTTGCAGACGAGGCCGCGAGCAGCCAAAAGCTCCCGGACGGGGCAAGATCCCAGTTGCAGCCCAGACCCTGTGGCAAAGTGAGGGAAGAGCGTTCCAGATCCTGCTATGCCTGCATTGCTTACGGCTCTTCTTGCGGTGCTGGGGGGCTATCTCCTGGGATCCATTCCAACCGGCTACTGGGTAGGTCGTTGGTGGGGAGGCATCGATATTCGCCAACAGGGATCCGGCTCTACCGGAGCAACCAATGTGTTGCGGACGTTGGGCAAGGGGCCCGCCCTGCTGGTGTTGCTGGTGGATGCTGCCAAGGGGGCAGCAGCAGTGGCTCTGGGATCGGCCTTGGGATCCGCGTGGTGGGTGGTTTTGGCAGCATTGTTCGCGGTGATCGGCCATAGCCGTTCCTGCTGGCTGGGCTTCAGGGGGGGCAAATCGGTGGCCACCAGCCTGGGGATCTTGTTGGCTATGGCTTGGCCGGTAGCCCTGACAACTTTCGGCGTCTGGCTGCTGGGGCTCGCCCTCACCCGCATCGTTTCCTTCAGCTCCCTGCTGGCGGCAGTGGCGGCTCCGGTGGTGATGTGGGCAACAGCTCAACCTTTGCCCTATTTGTTGTTTGCGTTGGCGGGCGGGGTGTATGTGATCGGTGCTCATCGGCGCAACATCGAGCGCCTACTGGCTGGGTCGGAGCCGCGCATTGGCCAAAAATGGACGCAATCTCCCTAATTTTCAAGGCACTGTGAAGCAGCTGTATTACTCCGCAACGCTATGCAACCGACCACAGTGGTTTTTGTCTACGGATCCCTGCTGCGGGGCGGCCAATACCACAGCTTGCTGCAGGGGGCAGAATTTTTGGGGACAGACAGCCTCAACCACATTGATCTTTACAGTCTCGGCCCCTACCCGATGGCAGTTCGTGGCCGAAACCGGCTCTACGGCGAGTGCTACCGCATCCCCTTGAGTCTATTGCCCCGATTGGACGAACTGGAAGACCACCCGCGGGTGTACGAACGGCAGTGGGTGCAACTGGATAGCGGCACCTTTGCTTGGGTTTATCTGGGTCGGCCTGAGCAGGTGCAGGGGTGTTCCCTCATCCCCAGTGGCCGCTGGCTGGCTAGAGATCAAAGTGGAGCTTGACGCCCTCAACATACTGGGGCGGCAACAAAGACTCTATCCCACTGTTGTGCTCCGCACCGCTGTCGCGAACGCGAACGGCTGCCGACGGATCCCATTCTTGGGAATCAGACTCTTTGGCGGAGAGAGCACCGGCATCCACAGGGCTGGAAACGCGCTCCAGGTAGTAGATGCGATCCCCGCGTCGCCAAATGTCTGGCTCAGGCAGGTAGAAGAGCCGACCCGGTCGAGATGAGCCGCTCCTCAGCCGCTGCGGGCGCACCAACAACAAGGGCAGGCATAGATCGGCTTTGATTCGATAGGCAAACTGATCCCGCAGCCGTTCAAGGGTGGGATCCTCCAGTCCCATCTGGGCCAGGAAGGGATTGGGCAGCGCTGGTGCTGAAAAAGCGCTCCGCACCGCTGTCGGGAACGACTCTTGAGCCGTCAAGACATCAGCTTTATTGCTCCGCACTGCCTCCGGCAGGGTTGAGGCCGCATTCGCAGAAGCGTCACGTAGCGATAAAGGGAGAGGCAGGCCCAAGTCCGCCAACGTGGGTAGGGTGATCGAGCGCAGCTCGGCCCGATTGGCCTCCAGATAGCCGGCCCAGCGCTGCAGTTGGGGGAAGGAAGGCTGCAAGGTGCGGATCCCTTCTGAGATAGGCATATCCGGCAGCAACACCGTCCAGATGGTGGCCGAAACCGAGAGCTTAACCATCAACTCGGCAATGGCCCAGTTCACCTGCGGATCCAGAGTCAGGATCAACAGAGTTTCCGCATGGTCGATATCGGCCTTCAACAAAGCAGACTCGTTCAGTACAGCTTCCTGCAGGGATCCGGGGATGGCTTCTGGCTTGCCGACTTCCTGGCTTGGGGCAGACTTGTGGGTGCCGTTGCCGTCAGAGGAATGAAGTTGTGGGGGCAAGCCATCTGCTGGACGACGCTTCGGCGTTCCTGACAGGGATGTGGAGGACTTACGGGATGGCGGGATGGAGTCCTTACCGTCTGTTGGGTGGGGAGCTTTGTAGCTGCCGTGCCCATTTTTGGAAGACCCAGAAACCAACGGGATCACCTCGACCGTCTGGTTGAGCGAGCGCATCAACTGGGCCAATTGGTTGGTGAGGGGATGATCGCCGATGATTATGGTGGAACTGCCCTGATCCAGACCCAGCCAACGGGCCACCCAAGCCGCGGTCAGCCCCTGTACCGTCACCGTCACCGAGATGGTCAAAAACACCAGCGCCTTGAGGGCATCCCCCCCAGTAATGCCCCGTTCTGTCAGCAGAATGGCAAACAAGGAGGCCACCGAAGCCGCCACAATGCCCCGAGGAGCCAGCCAAGCCACAAACAGCTTCTGCCGCCAATTCAGGTCGCTGCGCCAGGTACACAGCCACACACTCAAGGGACGGATGACCAGCATCAAACACAGCACTGTGGCCAGGGATCCCCAGCCCAGGGCAAACACCGCCTTGAGGGAGAGCGTGGCGGTAAGCAAAATAAAGATCACCGAGATGGCCAACACCACCAACTGGCCGTGAAACTGCCGCACACCCCGCTCGGCAATGGCCGCCTTCTGCCGCACCACCAGGCCCGCCATCACCACTGCCATCAGCCCCGCCTCCGATCGCAGCGACTGGGCCAAGGCAAACACCCCCAGGGCCCCCGCCATCACCACCGAGTTGCGCAGCTCCTCGGTTAAAAACTGCCGCGACCAAAGCAGGAAGGATCCCATCAGCCAGCCCCCCAGCGCTCCCACCGCCGACCCGATGGCCAGACGGCTGGACAACTGTTCCAAGGCCATGAGAAAACTGGGATGGCCAGAGAGCACCACCTGCAGCACCACCACCGCCAAAATGGCCCCGATGGGATCGATGAGCACCCCTTCTCCTTCCAGGAGGGTGCTGACTGCCGAATCGACTCGTACCCGCTTCAGGATAGGGTTGATCACCGTCGGCCCCGTCACCACCACCAGGGATCCAAACAAAAAAGCCAGCCGCCAGGGAAACTCCCCCAGATAGTGAGCTGCTGCCGCTCCCCCCACCAGGGTCAGCAGGGATCCCAACAAAACCAAATTGCGCAGGCTATCGGATACCGGATTGAGACGTTGCAGCCGCAGGTTCAGTCCCCCCTCAAACAAGATCAGAGCCACCGCCAACGACACCAGCGCTTCCAGCCCGGATCCCATGACTTGGGGATGAACCCAGCCCAAACCATCTGGTCCCAGCAACAGGCCAAACAGCAGCAGGAATACAATGCTGGGCACTTTGACAAAATTGGCCAGCACCTGAGCAGCGATCCCAGCCACCAGGGCTAGCGTAAACAGGATCGTCAGCTCAAATGAATCTTGCATATTGAGGCTTAACCGAACGCAATAGCGGGACGGAGCCCTTACCTTTCCAGCTACTGAACGCCAACCCTCTCATTGTTTCCATCGTTTTGTTTCCATCGTTAACGTCGTTATTACTCCGCAACGCTAACGCCAATACAGACTGCTGGAAAGTCTCCAATCGTCAAGGTGGCTCTGCCCATCACGTCAGCAGTTCATGAGCTCGAACATGCAGAGTTAACATTTAGTTAACCTCTGTGTGCTGGCTCCATAAAGTTGCAAAAGCTACACCCAGCTCCACTCTTTCTACAGTACACACGACTTACCTCAACCTATCACAGAGCGAGCTTGACGACCACTCTGGCATTGGGAGCCCTGTTGGAATGAAGGCCAATTAACATGCTGCCAGAAATCTCCCCTTCTAGGCTTTCTCGCCTTCTGAGCGGCTGAGACCGGTCTCTAAGGGCTTAACGCGACGGATAGGCAGATTGGCAATAAGAGCAGTCGTTCCCCCTTCCGTGGCCAAGTGAAACTGCATCCCTTCTGAATCCAGCTCCACATAGCGGGACACCACCCCCAAAATCTCCAGGCGCATTGATTCCAGCGCCGCCGGGGTGAGGTCAGCGCGGTCATGGGCCAAGATCAGCTTCAACCGTTGCTTGGCTTGCTGGCGGCTGTTGCCGGAGTGCCGAGAAAAAAGCTGATCCAAAAAATCGAGGAGCATAGGTTTTGTTGGCTTTGTTACTCAGTTGTGAAAGTTGTAAACAGGTCAAAATTGCCATTGCAACCTGGATGAATTAGAGATGGAACAGTCGTCAGAGCACCTTTTGGTTTAAAAACCGTTTGGCCCGCTCCCAAAAGGACTCGCCCAAACTGGCCATCTTGGGGAAGTCCACTGTTTCCCCTTCCAGCCGTCGGGCAATGCGCTGAATGGCCTGAGCAGCCAGAGTTGGATTGGCGGAGAGAACCAGGGGCTCCCCTTTGTTGGTGGAGACGATCACCTCGCGGTCTTCTGGAATGATACCCACCAACGGGATGGCCAGCACCTCCACCACATCTTCCACCGACATCATCTGGCCGGCTGCCACCATGTCCGGGCGCAGGCGGTTAACAATCAGCTGAGTCGATGAAATCTGTGCAGCTTCCAGCAGGCCCACCACGCGATCTGCATCCCGCACCGCTGCCACTTCTGGGGTGGTGATGATGATGGCCTCGTTGGCCCCGGCAATGGCATTGCGAAACCCTTGTTCGATCCCAGCAGGACAATCGATCAGCACATAGTCATGGCTGCTGGCCAGCTTCTCGATTAACTGGCGCATCTGATCCGGATGCACCGACGTTTTGTTGCGGGTTTGGGCTGCCGGCAACAGCGAGAGATGGGGGGTGCGCTTGTCTTTCACCAAAGCCTGCTCGAGGCGACATTCCCCGGCGATCACCTCTAGGGCCGTGTACACCACCCGATTCTCCAGCCCCAGCAGCAAGTCCAGGTTGCGCAGGCCAAAGTCTGCATCCACCACCACCACCGAGCGACCCAAGCGCGCCAAGGCAGTGCCCAGGTTGGCCGTCACGGTGGTTTTGCCGACTCCACCTTTACCAGAGGTTATGACAATGACTCGGCTCATACTCCTCTCCGCAGAAAATCCTGAAGGCTGGCGACGCAGATGACATCCTCCTGCAGGTAAACCACTTCAGGGGTGTTGGGCAGGGATCCACCTTCTGGCGGACGGGCCACTTGATCGGCAATGCGCAACTGAGTGGGCTCCAACTGCAAAGCCAAAATTACAGCTCCCTTGTCGCCGTCGGCCCCCGCGTGAACCAGGCCCCGCAAGCGTCCCCAAACCCAAACGTCTCCTCCGGCAATGATCTCGCCGCCGGGGTTGAGATCCCCCAACAGGAATACGGATCCTCTGTGACGCACGGACATGCCAGAGCGCACTGTCGAACGTAGGTACAGAGGTGTGGTGTCTGGGGGAGCAAGGGGAACTGCCTCCAAAAGGGAAGATTGCTCCACAGAATACCCCAACGTCGCTGCTGCAATCGCTGTCGAGCGGGATCGAGTTTGAACGCGCCACAGTTGCAGTCCATGCTGAGACAATAGGGCAGCAAGAAGTTGTAGGGTGGGCATGTCCAGCTCTCGCTGCTGGCTCCAGAGGGTGAGGGGAGCGACTCCGGCCCAGTAGGGTTTGCGGCTGCGCAACTGCCAAACCAGGTTTTCCCAAAGCTCCTCCCAAGGCAAGGTGCTGGGCAAGTGCAGATGGATCCCCTGGGCATCCGACCGAAAGTAAACGCTGCCCGTGGCCCAGGAGTCTGGAGATGAGGAGATTTCAGGGTTCCATGTAGGGGATCCCGTCATGACCGCCCTTAAACGTCTGCCTGAATATAGAGCCCTATCCTATTCCATTCCCCCAAGCCAGGGGAAACTCTCTCGGCGGTTGCCCTTGATAGCAAAGCGGTTTCGCTTGGGTGGCAGGACAATCTTGCTTCGGGATCGCTAACTTGAGGGTACTTGATGGAGCCAATTCCTGATGTTGAAACCTCGCCACACCCTCAGGCTGCTCGCGCCAGCAGGACAGGATCCTCTCCTCTCCAAGGGGTGGAGTTCTCGCGCGGTGAGACCGGTCGCCATTGCCCTACTCAGCATTCTTGCGGCATCTGGGATGGGATCCCCTGCCCATGCCCAAGATCTGGGCCGTTTGCTGATTCATGGCCTTCAGTGGCTGCAGGTGAGCCAGTTGAACGATGCCCAAGAGGTGAGCTTAGGCCGCCAGATCGATCGACAACTGAAAGCGCGGGGACAACTTCGCCTCAGTTCGGATCCCTACTGGGTCGAGCGGGTGAACCGCATTGGCCAACGGGTGGCCGCCCACAGCGAACGGCCCCATCTGCCCTACACCTTTCAAGTGGTGGAAGATCCCGACATCAACGCCTTTGCCACACTGGGAGGCTTTGTCTACATCACCACTGGTGCCCTCGCAGCCGCCGACAACGACGACCAGATTGCCGCCGTGCTGGCCCACGAGGTGGCTCACATCGGCGAACGCCACGGCCTGCAACAACTGCAGCAGGCTGCCACTGCCCAGTTTGGGGCTCAATTGTTGGGGCTCAACGACAGTACCCTGGCCGCTCTGGCCCTGGAATTGGGAGTACGGCGCCCGCAGAGCCGTGAGAACGAGTTTATCGCCGATGAAAAAGGTCTGGGGGCAGCCTATCGCGCCGGGTTTGACCCGCAGGGCATGCCGCAATTTTTGGCCAAGTTGCAATCCCGCGGATCTGTGCCAGAGTTCCTGCGCACCCATCCCCCCGTCTCGGAGCGCATTGCCCGCCTCAACCAGCTCATCATTCAGCACGGCATGGTCAGCCCAGCCGGTCAGACCGTTCCACTCCACGGCTCCGGCGGCTCCATTTGGCCCTCCGGATCCCCCGAACAAACCCAACGCACCGAGATTGAGATCCTGCCGCTACTCCCTGTCCTGCCCTAACTCGGCACAGAGGGATCCCTTCTGCCCAAGGCCGGCTGAAATGGCTCTCGCTCCCAATCTTTGGCCTTGATGACTTCCTGTGTTTCTTGGTCGGGGATGGCTACTGGTGGAGCTATGCTTCACAGCAAAGGCAGGCCACGCAGTCTCCGCAACTGGTTGAGGTGGGCCGGGCAATCACAGCCGAATAGGGCAATAGCTGCGTTGCTTTCTTCAAGGGTGAACTCCAGAAAGGGATGCTCTGTCACCTCGACCTCAACCCAGGACTCCGTCCCGCTAACGCGAGTGGCTGGGATGGGATCCTTCTGCTCGGGAACAAGGAGAGGATGTCTCCACGGCAAAGAACGGGAGCGGACGACACCCAAGTCAAATGGGGGCGCATCCGGGGCAGAAGCCCAAGCCGCAGGAGCAGACAAAAGCAGCAACGCCCACAGAGCCGGTGTAGCCCACCTTGCCCAGCGCCAATAGGAATAGGGGATCCCTGCCATAGACTTTGCTAACTCACTAGTGTACCGTCCGCTTTGGATTTTGCCAGGGAGTGGCTGAAGCGAAGAGGACGTCATAGCTGCGCAACGCTAACGCGACTGGCCGGCATCGTCTCAGGAACCGTTGGGTCACAGCCGGCGGATCCCATGCCAAACTTTGGTTTAGAATATTTTTAGATTCGAGATTCAGTCTCACTCATTTGAACTTGGGGAGGCCAACCTTTAGCCCTGCCAAGGATATCCCTCTTCTGCAGCGCTCCACTGGGATCTAGCTTCCTGCCCTTTCCCGTCCTGTTTTGTTCATTATCTCTACCAACTCAGGAGTTTCTTATGGCCGTTCCAAATGGTCATTCCGGCACGCTTCCAGAGCAAGAGGCTTCTTCTATGGGAAAGGACGCCCTCCCGCTAACGCAAACGGGTAACGCTCTAAACCTGGCTCCCCTGCCTGCTGATGGGGCCTCTGCGGCTGCTCAGATGCCGGTACTGCTGGGGGAGAAATCCGGCCCGCCCGTGTTTCCCAGCCCTGTCAAGTTCAGCGAAATTGAGATTGACCACCGTCCGGTTGGGGCTTCGACCCTGAAAGTGGTGGATTACTATGCCGACGGACGTCCAGTTGCTGCTGCAACTCTCAAAGTCGTGGACACTTGGGGGGAGGGACGCCCAACGGTTGCCTCTGGCGCCAAATTCATCCATGACCCCGCGCTCAATCGGCCGATAATGGCCGATGGCCTGAAAATTGCCAAAACCTTTATGGGCAACCGACCCATTGAGGCCAGCCCCCTCAAGGTGCTGCGCTAGCCCAGATCCCCAAGGGGGGCCAGGGATCCCCTTGCTAACCTAGGTTAGGGCACAGCAGGGCAGTGAGCATGGAGATCCTGGCGGTTCTCTTGGGGCTGTTGGCGGGCTTGGGAGGAGGAGCGGGCTATCTGGCGGATCAGACGGCGCGGCAGCTTCTGTTGGATCAGTTGGATCGGGCAGAGGTTTTGGAGGTGCGCATCCAAAGCCAGCCCAATTACCGGCTGCTGAATGGCCAAGCGGATCGCCTGCTGATCGCCGGTCGCGGGCTCTATCGAGCGCCCTTTCCCCGCATCGAGCTTCTGGAGCTGGAAACTGATCCGGTGGCAATTGACCCCTCTTTTTTCCAGGGGGCTCCCTTGCGCCTGGCGCGACCTCTGCAAGCGGCGGTACGGGTGTTGGTGCGGGAAGAGGACTTGAATGCTGCCCTCAACAAGCCGGAGGTGCTCCGCCAGTTTCAGGATATCCGCGCCGATCTGCCTTTTGGGGGAGCTGGAAGGGAAGCTCGCCGTTTTGATCTGCGTCAGCCCCGCGTCGAGTTTTTGGATCCCAGCCGCATTCAGCTCTCTGCCCTCTTGGTGGAGAAAGACGGCGGTACTGAGCAAAAGGACTCCGTCCCGCTAACGCGAGCGGTGGAGGTGGTGTTTAACACCGGGATCCGCGTGGAAGAAGGGCGCAGCCTAAAGCTGGAGAATCCGGAGTTTGTGATCGGTTCTGTGCGGGTTCCCGATGAGATCTCAGCAGCGTTTTTGGGCGGGCTCAATGAGGTGCTTGACCTGCAAGAGCTGGAAGAGATTGGGATCCTGATGCGGGTGCTCAGCCTAGAGATAGAGCCTGACCAGTTGCAGGTGATTGGGTTTGTGCGGGTGGAAGGGTTGGAAAGGACCTCGTCCCGCTAACGGGGATCCCCATTGAGCAGGGATGAGCTCCCCAGGGCTGCGCTCTAGCAGGAGAGCTGCTCTGTCAAACTGGATAAAGATCAGCCAGGCTGGAGATGGGATTATGGCCTTCGATTGGTTTCGCCGCCGCTATACCGACTCTACCGACTCTTCTGGTGAAGCAGAGCCTTCGCCACCGGCCCCGGAACCGGCGGAGATCTCCCCGGAAGACTATTTGGCCTTCGCCAAAGCCGCCTATGCCAACCTGAAGGCCCGTACCGCTGCCCAAGCCCCACCGGCAACCCAGGACTCTGTCCCACCTGCGCCAGCGGAAGGGATCCCTGCAGAATCCGTCCAGCCACAGCCACCGGCCTCGACTGAGGACTCCGGCCCACTTGCCCAAGCAGAACCCCGTGAACCCGTCCAGTCCTCCACTCCAACACAAGAACCAGCATCTCCAGAATCGCCCCCTGTGCAGCCGGCGGCAGCTCCCTCGTTTTTCGATCTGGCTCCCCGTGCTGCTGAGCGTCTCCAAGCCCTGCAAGCCAGCGCCGTGGATGAGCCCAAACCCGAGCCGGTGACTCCAGCCGTTGCTCCTTCTCCAGAGACTGGGCCGGAAGAGCTGGTCTTCGATGAGGGCTTCCGCTGGTCAGCCGAGATCCTGGCGGCCCAAGGGCGCAAACCGGAAGAGATTTCCGTTGAGGAAATCTCCTGGCTGCAAAAGCTGCGGCGAGGCTTGGGCAAAACTCGCCTTAACCTGATCAACCAGTTGAAAGCCCTGGTAGGCCGCGGCCCCCTGGATCAGAAGGCTGTGGAAGAAATTGAGGCCCTGTTGCTGCAGGCCGATGTGGGGATCGACGCCACCGAGCAGATCATCCAAGCCCTACAAAAGCGCATGCGAGAGGAGGTGGTGCCCCCAGAGGAGGCCGTCAAATACCTCAAGCAGCAGATGCGGCAGATGTTGACGGTGGGGAATCCCACCTTTGCCCCACAACGGGACACGCTCAACATTTGGCTGATTGTCGGGGTGAATGGGGCGGGCAAAACCACCACCATTGGCAAAATTGCCCATGTCGCCCGCAAGTCTGGATACCGCTGTCTGATTGCTGCTGCTGATACTTTCCGGGCTGCTGCTGTGGAGCAGCTCAAGGTTTGGGCAGAGCGAGCAGGGGTAGAGGTAATCGCCAATCCCTCTCCCAATGCCGATCCGGCAGCGGTGGTTTTTGACGCCATCACAGCCGCCAAGGCCAGGGGCACCGAGTTGCTGTTGGTGGACACGGCAGGCCGTCTGCAAAACAAGAAAAACCTGATGGACGAGCTAGCCAAGATCCGCCGCATCGTTGACAAAAAAGCTCCCGAAGCCAAAGTAGAAAGCCTTCTGGTGCTGGATGCCACCCAAGGGCAAAACGGGTTGCGCCAAGCCGAGGTGTTTGCCGAGGCTGCCAAGTTGAGCGGTGTGATCCTGACTAAGCTGGATAGCACCGCCAAGGGGGGGATTGCCCTGGCCATTACGCAGCAGATGAACCTGCCCATCCGCTTTATCGGCGCCGGCGAGGGGCTAGAAGATCTGCGGCCTTTTTCCAGCTACGAGTTTGTGGAAGCTCTTCTAAGCGAGTATTGAGGCACCCCCTCTCTGAGAAGGGCCATTGTGAAAGAGAGACACACAGATCCAGGCTTTGTTGGGCGTCGCCCCCGCTTTCTGCCCTGGAGTGCTGCAGTGGTGGGGGCAGGTTTGCTTTGGGCTTGGGGTGGGCACCGCTGGATCCAGAGCGGGTTGAACCTGGTTCGGGCGGGATCCACGCAGGATACAGAAGCTTTGCAGGAATTTGTAACCACCTTGGCTCAGGTGTTGTCGGGGGTGCTGGGCTTTACCCTCTCGGTGGTGGCCATTGTGGTGCAGTTGAGCGCGGATCGCTTCACGCCAAAGGTCACGGAGCTGTTTTTGCGCGAGAAAGTCAATTTCTACCTCTTCTTTTTCCTGATTCTGGCCAATGTGGTCAGTTTGTGGAGTTCGGCAGCCCTGAGCCTTTACGTTCGCGTCGGCGGTGTGGAGCAACAACGTCTGGGGCTGCTCATCGGTCTGAATTTGCTGCTGGGCACAGCCTCGTTTTTGGTGCTGATCCCCTACTTTCGCTTCGTGTTTCACTTCTTGCAACCGGCCTCGATTATCCATCGCATTGAGCAGCAGGTGCGGCAGGCCGTTTTGGGATCCCTTGCTTCCAGGAGATCAGGATCGGACTCCGGATCCAAGAGGGGCTATTTCTCCCGTTGTTCACTGCAACTGCGGCCTCGTCACGACAACGTTGTGCAGCAACAGCGATGCGCAGGAATACAGGGTGCCGTAGGCATAGCAACAGAGCAGCACTCTCCAATGGGCGAATGCTCGCCAGCTCATCAGCGCTGCCTCTCGGCTCTGGATGAAATCAAAAGCATCGCCACCAGTGCTCTCCGTCAGCAGGAGGGGAGCATTCTCCTGGAAGCCTTGGACAGCTTGAAGTCTCTGTGGGTCTTCTATGCTGCTCACAAAGCACAACTGCCCCCTGCCTGGTTTCTCTTTACCCCGGCTCTGCGGCGGGATCCGGACTTTGCTTCGGTGGATAGGGGCCTGCTGGGCCGGATCGAGGCAGAGGGATCCTGGCTGGAGCTGAAGATACTGCGGCAGTATCAAGCCTTGTTTGCCGAGGGGCTAAACGGCATGCGCCAGGCGAGCACCCTGGTGGCCATTCACAGCCGGGAGCTGGGGATCCGCGCCCTGGAAGCCCAACAACTCACGGTAGCGGGGTGGGTGATCAAGTTTTTCAACACCTATCTGCGGGCCGTCATCAACGCGCGAGACATCCGCAGCGGCTACAACCTGCTCAAGCAGTACCGCTTGTTGGCCGAGGCAGCCCTACAACACCGCCAGTCGGCTCTGGTCTTGCAGATTGTTGGCTACTTTCGCTACTACAGCTTAATTGCCTACAAAGCTGGCCTCTTTTTCCTATCTGAAACCTTTGGCTTTGATCTGGGAATGTTGGCCCAGTCGAGCTGTGCTCTGGGCTCTGAAACAACGGAAGCCATTGTGCAAGCCTTGTTACGTCTGGATCAGGATCCCGAAAGCGAGCAACAGGAAACCACCCTGCGTGGGATCCGCAAAACCCAAGTCCGCTTGGCAGCCTATTTCCTCAGTCGTGGCCGGGAGGACTGGGCCAGGCTGATCTATCAGGATATGCAGCACGAGCCCCTGGCGCGCCTGCAGAGCATCCACCAAGAGCTGCTCTCTACGGCTGCAGAGTTTTGGGAGTTTACCGACCGGGGGGAGAACTTCTACTACTTGGAGCCCGCTCTTTGGCCCTATGCCGATCGCGTAAGCGGGACGGAGTCCTTTCGCGTCAGCGGGACGGAGTCCTTGCAGTTTTTTAGCTGGTTTCAGGGCTTAACCTTGCCGGCAGATAAGCTGAAGAGCATGACTCTAGTCAATAATAAGCTCAACTATACTGAAAATAATGTATAATATGTTCAGTACGGATTACTACCAGTTGATCTTTCTGTTTACTTTCGAGTCTGCCAACATGGTAGCCAAAGCAAAGCAGAAAATTGGTAGTAAGACGACACGGAAACTGCGCTTTGGGTATTCTACTCAAAGCTTTGCGGGATACCGCCATTCTGGTTGGAAACAAACAGAATGCTATCGCTGCATAGTTGAACAGTGATGTTCAGCAGTGTTCAGCGTAAATGTATCAGCTCCTCTGGATCTCTGGAGCTTCCCTAAAAAATTCTGCCGCTCGCGTAAGCGGGACGGAGTCCTTGTCTAGTCTGGTTAGAGCCGCCCCTTGCTGACTTGTCCCATCGCGTTAGCGGGACGGAGTCCCATGCGTCCTTTCGGCAACCCCAACCGTCTGGGCAGTTCTCCTAGCCGCAGATCCCTGCCGGGATCCAGCTCCTTCGTTCAGTTTCGCCGCGACCCGCACCTAGTGCCCTTTTGGGGCCTAAGCCTACTAGTCATGGGCCTGGCAGTGCCTCTGTTTGTGCTTTCGGGGGCGGATCCCAGTTTGGCCGGCTGCGACGAGAGCTTTTATGCCCAAATGGCCCGCGAGCTGCTGCGGGGAGGGCATTGGCTGGGGCCCACTTTTTTGGGGGAGCCTTTTTTCGAGAAACCCCCTCTGCTCACCTGGAGCGTGGCCCTCAGTTTTGCCCTGTACGGGGTAAACGAGTGGGCAGCGCGGCTGCCAGGGATCCTCGCTGCTTTGCTCTCCATTCCCCTGGTGGGTTGGATTGGGTGGTTTTTTTTGCCGATGCGGGCGGCCTTTTTGGGGATGGCGGTTTTGCCCCTGTGCTACCTCTGGGTGCAGCAGGGGCGGCTGGTGGGGCAGGATGTGCCCTTGACCTTTCTGGAGCTGCTGGGGATCCTGGGGCTGGTCAACGGTATCCGCGGCCACAGGGTTTGGTTTTGGCTAACCGGAGTGGCCTTCGGGCTGGGCCTGCTGATGAAAAGTGCCATGATCCTGCTGCCGGGGGCGGCTTTGATCCCCTATCTCGTGCAGCAACGGCGCCGCTGGATGGGATCCGCCCCATTTTGGCTGGCGCTTGGGCTGGGCTTGGGGATTTTTGGCCTCTGGCTAGGTCCAGCCATGCAGGTGTATGGCCCACAGGTGCTGACCACCCTGGTGGGGAAGGTGTGGGATCTGGGGCAAGAGCCCTTCCATGCGGATGCCACCGGCTGGTACTACTTTTGGCACATTCCCGTTCATGGCTTCCCGTGGACGGTTTTGGCTTTGGTGGGTGGCTTTCTCCTGGTGCGCCAGCAGCCGGGATCCACGCTGCTAATCTGGTCTTTCCCCCTGCTGCTGCTGTTGTTGTTGCAGCTTTATCCCACCAAAACCCCCTACTACACCGTGCAGCTTTACCCTTGGCTGGCTCTCTTGGCCGGGGTAGCCTTGGATCAAGCGTTGGCTATGCGGGGTCGCGTCAGCGGTGCGGATCGCGTTAGCGGGACGGAGTCCTTGCACTTAAAGCCCCGTCTGGCTCAGGTGATCTCTTGGGGCCTGGCAGCGGTGGGGCTGCTGCTGTTGGGTTTGGGGGTGGCCGTCCGGCTGGGCGTAGACGGTCTGGAGCTTCTGCAATCCCACGCTTGGCCGCTGGTGGCGATGGGTCTTTTGTACCTCTTGCTGCCGGGGATCTGGAGTTGGTGGCGGGTGTTGCGCTGCGCCGGCGAGCTGTGGGTGGGAATCCTCTTGTTGGCCGGGATCCTCGCCATGATCACCATCGTCTTGCGGCCTGATTTCGGCAACTTCAGCCCTGCTTTTGCCCAAATGGATTGGAACCAAATGCTGCCCCCGTCCGTTCGCGCTATTCGGACGGAGTCCTCGACAGAGTCTGGGGAGACGGTGGTGGATATTGGCCGCAGCGGCTTGCCGGATGTCTGTCAGGCCCAGGCCATCGCTTTTTATACCCCTAATCCGGGGAGATGGGTGGATGATCAGGCTCTGCGACGAGGGGAGCATGGAGACTACCTTTGGGTATCTCCGGTGCAGGCAGAACAGGTGGAGATCCGGGATTTGGGGTTACAACCTCTGGCGGAGGTGGAGGGCTGGCAACTGGTGCGCCGTTTGGATCCCCTCTTGGAGCAGGGCAGCGGGGAGCCTCTTTGAGTTTAAAAATCTTAAGTTTAAGAATCCTAGGAAGTGTTAAAGCATGGCGGGAATAGCGGAATCGGGCCGGTCGTGGGTGTCTCTAGAGCGTACCTGGGTAATCCAGGGATTGGCTTGGCTGGCAGCGCTGCTATTTGTGGCGGGGGTGATCCTGCTGGCGGGGGCTTCACCTCTCCAGGTGGCGGCCAGCATGTGGCAGGGGGCCTTCGGCACTGAAGCTCAGTTTGGCCGGGTTTTGGCAACGCTGGCTCCCCTTGTCCTCTGCTGCTGTGGGCTGGTGTTTACGTTTGTTGCCGGTCTCTACAACTTGGGCATCGAAGGGCAAATGGTGGTCGGGGCAATTG
Organism: Thermostichus sp. OS-CIW-29; assembly: GCF_054058195.1. Classification (NCBI taxonomy): domain Bacteria; kingdom Bacillati; phylum Cyanobacteriota; class Cyanophyceae; order Thermostichales; family Thermostichaceae; genus Thermostichus; species Thermostichus sp. OS-CIW-29. The sequence goes on along the minus strand of NZ_JBSSAB010000023.1, from coordinate 3,757 downwards.
CGGCCACGTTTCTGGTGCGTCTGGAAGCGGGATGGTTGCCGCCGCCACTGGCCATTACCTTGGCGCTTTTGGCCGGGATCCTGGGGGGGGCGGGCTGGGGCCTGTTGGCTGGGATCCTGAATGTGTGGGGGCGGGTCAACGAGATCTTCGCTGGGCTGGGGCTGAATTTTGTTGCCCAAGGTTGGGTGCTCTACCTGATCTTCGGCCCTTGGAAAAGGCCGGGGGTGGCTTCCATGAGCGGGACGGAAGTGTTGGATCCCCGTCTGTGGTTGCCCACCTGGGGGCGGTCAGAGGCCAGTCCGGTGGCGTTGCTGCTGGCCCTGTTGGCTTTGGCCCTGACGGTGCTGGTGGTGGGCAACACTCGCTTCGGCCTGCAGTTGCGGGCGGTGGGGAAAAACCCTGTAGCTGCTTTCCGGTTGGGGATCCCGGCTACCCGCAGGTTGCTCATGGCATTTGCCTGCTGTGGGGGCTTAGCAGGGCTGGCGGGCGCCTTGCAGGTGTTGGCTCTGTTCCATCGCCTCATCCCCAATATCTCCAGCAATTTGGGCTTTCTGGCCTTGTTGGTGGTGATGCTGGCAGGCTTTAACCCCCTGCTGATTTTGCCGATTGCCTTTTTCTTCAGCAGTCTTAACATCGGCAGCTTGCAACTGCCTCTCTCTTTGCAATTGGAGTCTTCTTTGGCCGGTGTGATTCAGGGATCCCTGGTGTTGTTCGTCTTGCTGGCCCAAGGGATCAGCCGCCGCTACTTCCTTGGGAAAGGTTAATGGCTTCGGCGATTTCTGGGATCCCTTTGCGTTAGCGTTGCGCAACAACGAGATTTAACTCCTATCGCGGGGGAAAACTTTGGATTTTTCTGCTCAGGACAGTGGTGCGGTTCCTCTGCCGTAGGCATAGCACCATCAACATCGGGAAATAAGGTTATCGTAGAAGGATGAATCGGACATCCCCTTTTTCAAATCGACCGCTCATCGGCGTTACCACCCGCAACCGCAATGACGAGGGAGACTTTGTAGCGCCAGGCCGCTATGTGGATGCCATTCGTGCTGCCGGAGGGATCCCTGTTCTTTTTCCCCCAGGCGAAAGCGAGCCCCAGGTTTTGCTGTCTTGGGTGGATGGCCTGGTGTTGACCGGTGGCGGCGACCTCTGCCCCAGCACCTTTCGCGGTAGCGGGACGGAGTCCTTTGGAGAGGATCCGCAACATCCCCAGGTGCGCTATGTGAACGCGGAGCGGGATCGATTTGAGGTGGCCTTGGCTCAGGCCGTGCTGGCCCAGGGGATCCCTGTTTTGGGCATTTGCCGGGGGATGCAATTGTTAAATGTGGTCAGTGGCGGCAAGCTGTTCGCGGTAGCGGGACGGAGTCCTTTCGCGTCAGCGGGACGGAGTCCTTGCACTTCCGTCTGTTTCAAGCCTTTGTGCAGGCAGCACTGCGTTTTTCCCCGCGCCTAGCTGGCCTGCTGCCCAACCCTGAGCCCGTACCCCAAGTCGCCTGAGGAAGGTTCCCGGCCAGAGGACAGTCCTGCCGTTGGAGAATCATCCAACAGTTATCCCGTCAGTTATCCCGTGCTAACTTCTAGGCGGTGCCCCCTTGTCAAGAAGCGCCGTTGTCGCTACGCGACGCTAACGCGAACGCGGTAGCGGGACGGAGTCCTTTCCCGTCAGGGTGCCGTGGGCATATGAACAGGGAGCGACCGCTGGAGAGGGTTGTCTCTCTAGGGCTGGCTTTTGCCAGCTCAGCTCTTTTGGGTGCCTGCGGCGAGTGGAACTCTTCCCGAGCAGACCGGGTCAGTTGCCTAGCGATGCCTTTGTGCGCCTTTACGATGCCATCGGCAATGAACTCTGGAGCCACCAGTTTAGAACCCCTGACCAAGAAAACTGGGTTGCAAGCCCTGCCCTTAAGGGCGGCTTTTACTTCATCGCTACGTGACGCTTTCGCGGACGCCTGCGGCGGCGCAGAGCGCTATAGTCTGTCTTAGTTGGGGCACCGGTGAAAGTAAGTGTATCGCGTCCGCAGGCTCAAGTTAGGAACTTCCCCACAGTTGCACCAGTTGGCTTTGGCAGCAGGCCAGCTGTATTCCCAAACCCTCGTTTCCTTTTGGCGGGTAGTCCGTAAAAAAGGTTTGTGGTTGAAACCCGCAAGCTTAATGCGCTGGTTCCCCAACAGCCCAGAAAATGAGCTCCATGCCCACAGTGCTGACGCCGTAGTGCAGAGCTTCTGTGCTGCCCTGAAATCCTGGCGCAGCCGCCGCAACAGCGACCCCACCGCCAAGCCCCCCAAAAGACGGCGGCGCTACTTCAAGGTCATCTGGAAGTCCTCTGCCATTAGGGTTCGGGGTGGGAAGTTAGTTCTTTCCAACGGCAAGACCAACCCGCCTGTGGTCATTTCTTGGGCGTGGGAGACTCCAGTCTAAGTAGAAATCGGCTGGGACGGCAAGCAGTACGAGCTGCGGGCCTGCTACGACCCCAGCAAACGGCAGGCGGAGAGGAAAGAAGAGGAAACACCAAAGGCCGGGGAAGTGGCAGGGGTGGATTTGGGAGAAGTGCATCTGGCCGTTGCCCACGATGGGAAGGAAACTTTCATAGCCAACGGGCGGTTGCTGCGTTCCCAAAGGCGTTACCAGAACAAGCTGAAGGGCAAGCTCTCCAGGCTAATGGCTCGCAAGAAGAGAGACTCACGGCGGTGGAAGCGGTTAGTTCGTTCTAAGCAGCGTCAGTTAGCTAGGCTGGCAAAGCAGATGGCGGACATTCTCCACAAGCAGACGACCAGGTTGGTCTCCACGCTCCAAGCAAGAGGCGTGCAGACGGTTGTGATTGGGGACATCCGGGATATCCGGCGGTCGGCCCAGTACAACAAGGTAGCCAACCAGAAAATCCACCAAATGCTGTCGGGACAGGTGCGGCGGATGCTCACCTACAAGGCAGAGCAGTTGGGGATGCGGGTGGTGTTGCAAGAGGAGCGGTACACCTCGCAGAAGTGCCCGCGCTGCAACATGCTCCACAAGCCCAGTGGTAGGGAGTATCATTGCCGAGCCTGTGGCTTTAGGTTTCACCGCGACGGTGTGGGTGCAGTGAATTTGAGACGGAAGTATCTGGGGCAGTTCGATGTCCCAGTAGTTGGGGTGATGGCATCCCCCATTGGGTTGAGGTATTGGCCTCACGCCCAATGTAGCCCGGCAAGTGAAAGTCGTTTCACAAACCGGGAAAGAATCCCTCGCCTTTAGGCGGGAGAGAATGTCAATGGATCGGTTCTCTTGCTTCGGATAGAAGGGGAAATCTTTGGGTGGCGGGGGTAACTTGGGGAGCCTTTCCTGACCAACCCCGATCGCGTCAGCGGGACGGAGTCCTTGCGGGCATGAAAGATGTCTTGGTACTCAAATACGCTCGTTAGGCTGAGGCTTTGCCAGGGCGGGATCCCTCTGCGGCAGCTCAACACCCCAGTAGCCAGCAGAAAGCTGCCCCATGCTAGGCTCTAGGCGGTGCTGCCCTAGTCGGCAAGGGGGGACTTGAAGGATATGAAAAAAAGGGTGGGCAGGGTAGTTTTCGCAAGTGCTTTAACTTTTTTTGCCAGTTCAATTCTTCTGAGAGCCTACGGTTCGCATTCAATCGAGTGGGCTCGCCAGTTCGGAACTCCTGCGAATGAGGTGGCTGACTCTATTGCTGTCGATCGCGCCAGCGGTGCGGAGCACTTTCGCGCCAGCGGTGCGGAGCACTTTCGCGCCAGCGGTGCGGAGCACTTTCGCGCCAGCGGTGCGGAGCACT